>NZ_JBEZIX010000008.1:0-229626 GCF_040651315.1 Streptomyces sp. NPDC048506 | reverse complement strand
AACGAACCCGGATTCACCACCACGGCAGAAGTCCGCGACGCCTACGTCACCCACCTCACAGCCCGAGCCCGAGACTCCACCCCTTGGCTCCCGACGCAATTCCCGCCACCCTACGGTCCAGCCAACAGTTAGGAGCGAAGGACTGCGGGAGACCAACGAGGGTGCGCTCATCCACTTCGACGAGGCGGTACGCGAGTACCCGAAGGCGCTGTTCGACCAGATGATCACCGCGCAACTCGCTTTCAACGTGTGGATCACCGTCCCCTCTTCCGGTGGTGAAACCCGGGTGTGGCGCCGACGCCTGTGGCGCTGCGACCCCAGAGGCGCTGCGGGAGCGGCAGCTGCAGAGCCGGCGGCCGCCTCGGCTCCGAGCGGTGTACGGACTCAGAACGACACGGTGAGGGAGATGGCGACGATGTTGGCGATGAGGTACAAGCCCGTCGCGATGGCGAAAATGCGGTTGTTGATGCGCCGTGCCGCCGGTCTGGCCATGGGATCGGTCAACAGCCTCATGATGTAGGTGGTGTTGGCAACACCGATCAGTACGTAGAGCAGGCTCATGAAGTGGATCTCTTCGACCAGCGTCACGTTCAGGAAGGTGCCCAGCGCCTCGTCGACTGCCCGCAAGTTGAGCATGATCGTGAAGAGCGCGGCACCGAGAATCCCGAGCCGTGCGACCATGGCGACCTCGTCGTCCTTCGACCAGATCAGAAACGAGACCAGGGCGACCAGGAAAGCCACATAGACCGGCAGGATCTGCTTGCCGAAGCTCGTGATGTCCTCTCGGGTGAGCTGGAACTCGATCACCAGCTGGGAGTAGCGGCTGCTGCTTCCTTGCTTGAGCCGGGGATCACCGAAGTTCGTCCTGTAGAGCGCGTCCACGACACCGATCCGGAATTTCGTGATCTTGAAGTCGTCTGGATGGATCCTTGGGTTGTACGTGGAGTTCTTCACATCCGCCCGGTAGACGAACCGCGACTCGTCCAGCTCGTTTTCCTCGACCCGGATCTGGACGATCTGTTTGTCGAACGGGAAGTCCGTCAGGTCGAAGTTCTGCCGGAAGGTCCCGGACACTTTGACCTGTGTCCAGTACTCGTTGTCGACCTTCTCGCTGGAAGGCTCGGTCAGCATCGTCCTCGTCGCGTTGGTGAACTCGAGACGCTGGACAGCAGCCAGATCCTTGCGTGGGCATACGCTCCACAGCCACAGGTCCGCGTTCACGGTGCGCCTGACCGGATCCACCCCGTAGAGGTCGGTGACGTAAGCCCCGACTCTGCAACTGGGCACGGCCGCAGCGGCGGGCGTGGCGATGATCAGCGTGCTCAGCACCGCAGCGGCGGCTGCGAGCAGGGCGCCCGCTCCCGACCGGAGCCCGGCCGGGAAGCCACGTCGGCCGTCCGCTGGCCCGCCATACGAACGGGGCATACCCGCGAGCCTCCAAGAACACCAGCGGGAGCAGCAGGAACTGCCCGAGGGGAGCGTTTCCACGCGGGACCATAACCCGGCGGCCGAGGCACGATCGCAATCACAGCGGCCCACCCCCGCAGACCGGCTCAGGATGCACCCGTTCGGCCCATGCCCAGGGCCGCGGCGCGACGCGGCTGCCGACCACGCAGGGCCAGCGACTGCAGGCAGCTGAGGAGCCGGGTGTGTGTAGGAGGCGGCTCGCAGGGAACCGGAGACGGCCATGACACGGCTCATGACGGATGGTGCTCCAGAACTCGGTGGTGCCCGCATCCCCTGCCGGGCGGAAAGGGGATGCGGGCGGGGAGCCGGCCGGGGTCAGCCGCGGTAGCTCTCGTGGCGGGCGAAGTCGGGTATCTCGACGGCTTCGAAGGCTTCGGTGCAGCGCAGGGGTTGGACGGTGTCGACGTTCCACACGTAGAACGGCAGCCGGGTGCGCGGGTTGGTGTGGCGGACCTGGTCGGGTCCGTGGTTCATACCGGCCGGTGTGACGCTCGCCAGCCCCGCCGGCGGACCGGCCTGGCCGTCGTCACCGGTGCCGAGGAAGACGAACAGCTCGTCGTAGTCGACGTTGCGATGGGCCGGCTGCGCCTTGTCCGCGTCGTCCGCGGTCTGGGTGGGCCGGGGGGCCATGGTGACGAACCAGTTCTGCCCGGCCTGGAAGGTGGCGTGTGCCACCGGCGGCATTTCGAGGCGTTCGCAGGTGAGCGGGCGGATGTCCGCCAGGCGCAGCCGGAAGGGGGCCAGGGTACCGGTCCAGCCTTCCACGTCGGCGGGGTCGAAGGCGTAGAAGATCGACGACAGTTCGCCCGCGCGCTTGACGAGCACCTCCCACTCGCCGGCCGGGTTCTGCGCGGACGGGACGGTGATGTCGGTGTCGAGCCTGGGGACGTCGAGGACGCCGCGGTCGAAGGGCAGGAAGTGCCCCAGCAGCCCCCGCTCGGGGAGCGTGATCGGCTCCCGCGTCTCCACCACGTAGGTGACGTGCTGCTCGGCGCCGGGGTCGGGGACGATCCGGTAGTTGGTGCCCTTGGGGATCACCAGGTACTCCAGCGGCCCGTACGCGAGAGCGCCGTAGTCGGTGAGGAGGGCTCCGCTGCCCGACTGGACCATCAACAGGGTGTCGCCGTCGGTGTTGCGGAAGTAGTACGGCATCGGTGCTTTCCGCTTCGACACCGAGACCGTGATGTCCTCGTTGAACATCAGCGGCGTCGGCAAGGCGCGCTCGTCGTGCTCATCGGCGGCGGGAACGTCGGTGAGCCGGATGCCCCGTGGTCGGATCGGACCCTCCACCCGCAGCCAGTCCGTGGTCGGGTGGGCGTGGTAGAGCTGAGAGACATCACCCTCGAACCCCTGACGGCCGTGGTGCTCCTCGAAGGTGCCCTCCGGCACCCGGGCATGGGCCTGACGGGAGATCCGGCCCTGAACGTGCCTCGCGAACATACAGCGACTTCTCCATGGGCGACCGCCGCCACGTCGCCCTCACCCCCGCCGGCGAGACCTTCGCCGAACGCGGTCGACGCCTCCTCGTCGACGCCGAGCGCCTGGTCGACGAGATCACCCACACGTGCACA
Organism: Streptomyces sp. NPDC048506; assembly: GCF_040651315.1. Lineage (NCBI taxonomy): Bacteria > Bacillati > Actinomycetota > Actinomycetes > Kitasatosporales > Streptomycetaceae > Streptomyces > Streptomyces sp. NPDC048506. The sequence continues at coordinate 226,588 of NZ_JBEZIX010000008.1, read as the reverse complement.
CCCCTGCGCATCGACGTCGTCGCCGAGGGCCTGCCCTCCACGCTCCTGGTCCATCACCTGCGCACCCAGGCCCCCGACCTGCCGTTCGAGGTGCTCCAGAGCCACGGCATGGCCGCAGCACTGCCCCGCCTCCTCACCGGCGAACTCGACCTCGCCTTCGGCCGCCCCTTCGGCTTCGGCCGCCCCCTTGGAGCCGCCCTCGCCACCATGCCCGTGGGCCTGGACCCCATCGGCGTCATCATCCCCACCGACCACCCCCTCGCCGACCGGGACGAGGTCCCCCTCGCCGCCCTCGCCGATCACCCGCTCCTGATCCACTCAGCGGACGAGTCCGCCGAGTGGCACGACTGGGTCGACCAGGCCGTCGCCGCCTTCGGCCTGAAGGTGGCGACACGCGTACGCGGGCACGGCCGCACCTCCGCTCTGGCCGCCGTCCAATCCCTCCGCCACCCGGCCTTCGGCCTCACCTCCTCGCACCTCCCCGACGGCCTCACCGCCCGGCCCCTGCGCGACCCCGTCCCGCTCTACCCATGGCACGCCGTCTGGAAGACCACCACCGCGCACCCCGCCATCAACCGAGCCCTGGAACTCATCCACACCTACGCCCGGACCCACCACTGGCACCGCCCCCCGAGCACCAACTGGTGGCTCCCCAAGCCCGATTGCGACACGCTGCGGGCCACGAACTGATCGACACCCGTCCGTCTGACCACGCATACTCCCCCGCCGTCGGCCAACTGGTCACGACCCCAGAGCTCCATGGCCGGATACCCCAGCCGTCCAGCAGCTGCGCACCAACGTGGCCACAAGCAGAGAGCGCCGCGGGGGCGCCGCAGTCATACTGGCCTCGCCAACTGGTCACAGGAACCAGGGACCTGCTCACCGACCCGGATCCGGCAATCCGAGCCTGTGCCGCCCTCGCTCCGCTGCCGGCCAACGACCCGCACCCGACCGCCGCCCTGCTGGAGGACCCGCACACCGACGAACTGTTGGGCGACGAGCAGCTCACGACGTACAACACCAACTCCTCGCAGCCATCGCTGCCAAGGACAACTGCTGGGCCACTGAGTCCTGTCGGTCGGCCGGCCGCCTGACAGTCCGGCCGTCCCACGCCCGGAGCCGAGGCGGCGCTGTCATTTCTCATCGACATTCCAGAGCCGGTTGACCACCAACTGCCTCCGGAAACCGTCTATGAACGCTGTTCCTGGAAATCAACGAAGCCAGGCTCACCGACGTCGACGAGCAGCGCGGCTTGGCGCAGGAGCCTCCCGGCCAGGCCAGGGACGATCTGGAGCCAGGGGTGGCGGTGCGTGACCTTCTCGCGCCAGGATTCGTGTGTGAACGGTACGCAGCTAGCGATGGAACGACTGGCAAGCTGGCCCGATCTTCACCGCACAGCACCCGCCTGCGGCGCCGGGCCGGCTCTGCGGACGGCCGCCCGGCCGTGCAGTCTGTGACCCTCCGTGCCCACGCACAAGGACGCGGCCGTGCGGGATCTACAGCCCCAGGTCGAGAGCCAGACACGAGTAGTACCTCCATGAGCCCTCGGGGCTGTACGAGTTGCCGCCACCGCCCTGCTCGGCCTCGACCTCTTCGGTCATGTCCTCGAAGCGGATGCGGTCGGGAAGCTTGCCGTAGCGCGCGTGCCGCGCCGCCTCGGCGGCATCGCCGATGAGTCCCCTGTTCATGACCGATCTCCGCTTCGTCGATCGTGGATGGTGTCCCCCTTGAGGGTGGGACGACCATCAGTGTGCCGTTCCAGGCATCACCTGTCAAGGTGGTGACGCTCTCGGAACTGAGATAATCCAGTCGGCGATTGCCTCATCGCGCTGACTTCGTGGATCGCGTCGACAAACGCCCCCGGCTGCTCCTGAGGGAGGCCGTGACCGGCACCCGGGGCAACGTGATGCGCCCAGGGGCCCGAGAAGTCAGCGGCGTACCCGCCTCCGCCGGTCGGCGGAATGACGCCGTCGATTTGCCCGTCCAGAGTGACCGCAGGAACAAGTAACCGCAGGAACAGTCATGTTCGGCTGGCCCAGCAACCGCCGCTCCAGTTCGACATAGCGGCGGTCACCGGGGGGCGGCGCAGGGCGTCCATGGACGCGGCCAAGTCGGCGCCGAGCGCCGCCTGTTGTCCGGACCGGAAGGTGTCCTCGCGCAGGAAACGGGTCCGCCCATGGCCGCGCAGGTAGGGGATGTATCAGCGGTACCCGCGCCGGGCGAGCACCGGCGCGACTTCGGCGTAGGAGCCGACGGGACTGAAGGGCCAACCGTGCAGGAGGATCACCGGGTCGCCGTGCGCAGGGCCGACGTCGTGACAGGCGATGTCCAGTACGTCGGCACACACTCGGTACGCCGGCCCCAGGTCGCACACGGCTCTCCCGGCCGGGGTCCGGTCCGCTGCCGCACCCCGGGGCCGGCCGCGCCCTCGCCCACCCGACCTTCCGTGGGCGGTGCCGCGCCCGGGCTCAGAGATGGTCGGCGTCGACAACCGCCTGGGCGAATACAGTTGGCGCTTCCTGCGGAAGGTTGTGCCCGATGTCCGCGACGGTGCGGTGTTCGTAGGGCCCGACGAAGTGACGGCGGTAGGTCGAGCCGTCGCCGGGTGGGGTGAAGGGGTCCAGGGCCGCGTCAATGGTGACGGTCGGCACATGGATGGAGGGCTGGGCGGCGAGCAGCTTCTCGTGGAGGTCGTAGCGGGGCTCGCCCTCAATGAGGCCGATGCGCCAGCGGTAGTTGTAGAGGACGACGGCGGCATAGTCCGGATTGCGAAAGGCCTGGGCGGTGCGCTCGAAGGTGGCGTCGTCAAAGTTCCAGTTGGGGGAGACGAGGGTCCACACGTAGCGGCAGAGCGCGATGCGCTCTTTCTCGTCCTCCATGGCCTTCTTGCCGCGCTCGGTGGCGAAGTACCACTGGTACCACCAATTGTGCTCCACGGCCGCGGCGGCGGGCTCCAGTTGCGCCTTGCGATCGGTGATGAGGTAACCACTGGTGGAGACGAGGGCCTTGACACGTTCGGGCCACAGGGCGGCGATGATGTCGGCGGTGCGCGAGCCCCAGTCGAAGCCGGCAAGAACAGCCTTGTGGATCTCGAGCGCGTCCATCAGGGCGATGATGTCGAGGGCGATGGCCGACTGTTCGGCGGTACGGGGGGTGCGGCTGGACAGGAAGTGGGTGCCGCCGTGCCCGCGCAGGTAGGGAATGATGACGCGGTAACCCAAGCCGGCGAGGAGTGGGGCGACGTCGACGAAGCTGTGGATGTCATAGGGCCAACCGTGCAGACACAGGACGACTGGTCCGTGCGCCGGCCCGGCCTCGGCGTAACTGACGTTGAGGACGCCCGCCTTGACGTGCTTCAGCCGGGGGAATTCGGTGTGGGCGCCAGGAGTGATGACGGGCACGGCCGGAGCGGGGCCACCGCTCAGCCGGGGCGAGGCGGCCGCGGCTGACGCCTGGGCCTGCCGACCGGAAAGCGAGACGGCTGCCGCTCCGATGCCCGCACCCACGGCCTTGCCAAAGGTACGTCTGTTGAACATCACAAACCCTCCGTCATACATGTCCGGCGAAACGACCTGGCCCGGAAAGCCAATCGGCCGCGTTTGCGGGAGGCGGGCCCAGCGGCGTTGAGGCACCGACCTTGACACATGCACCATCACCCGTCAAACAGGTGACGCACAATCTCGCCGGCGGCCTGACTGACCCTCAATGGTCGAACTCGGCGCGGCGTCCGAGTCCCGCGGGGGTAAGTCATTCGACTGAGGTTTCTCACGTCGGCACGGTCGCCCTCAGCTACCCCTGGGCATCGAGAGGCGACATGGCCGCGCTCTTCGAACTACCGATACCGCCACTGGCGCAATGGCTCGACCGTGTCTACGAGTTGGTTCCCGCCGGTCATGAGCTCTCCAAGGTCGACTGGAGCGCCACCACCACGGAAACTCCTCGGCGACCCGAAGGGCGAATCCGGCTGATCGCACCGGCGGCCGGGCGCACCCTGCTCACAGGATGCGCCCGGTCGGGCTCTAGTAGGTGGTCACGAGGGGCTGCGTCTCGTCGACGACGTATGTGGAGAGCATCATCGTCGTCACCGTGCCGACGTTGCGGGCGTTGTGGATGACGCCGTCCGGGATGAAGAACGGGTCTCCCGTGGACAGTCGGAGCGGCGGGCCGTCGTCGAATTCCATCAGGACATCACCACGGATGATGTAGCCGACCTCGATGCCGGGATGGCTGTGCCGCCCCGACTCCTTGTGCCGTGGAATCCGCACGAGTGTCTGTACGGCTTCCCACCCCTCGGCGGGCGACGGGTGCTCCTGAAGGAGGGTGCGCGTGACACCCCCGGTCGGATCGGGATCCCCGGTGAGGCAGGAGGACGGATGCCGGATGGGCTCCGCGGCCGCGGCGGTGGCCGGCAGAGCGGCCGAGCTCAGCGCGCCGGCCGCGGCGGCGCCACTTGTACGGAGGAGAAATCGTCGGTCGATCATCATGTCTCTTACTCGTCGAAGGGAGAAGGACGGTCACAGTCGCGTAGCTGGAACCGGCGACCGTTCATGCCACCAGGCAGCGATGCGGCCGAAACACACAAGACTCGGGCATGCCAACACACGTGTGAACTCGCCGACTCCGGTGTCAGGCACTCCTGCCGCACAAGCGTCGAAGGAGTGCCAACGGTTCGTTCAGGCCGCCGGGGCGCGGGTCGCGGGTCGCCCCAGATCATGTGCACCACGGCAGCGTCTGCCGCCGTGACGGTCAGAAGTGTGCTCTTGAGCGTGATGACACGCATGCACGCCACACGAGCGAGACATCGTCACTGGTTAAGACAGTGACAGCACGAGGCGGATGATCTTCACGTGTCCGTCCGGGAACACGTCGCCGGTCACCACGGGAGGGCGCCGGGAGCATTCGCATGACGGCGCCACCGTTCGCGCCCGCCAGGAGCCGGGTCTGTGCCGGGAACCGTGTCCCGGCGTGCGCATGGACAACGTACGCCTCTCTTCCTGCCCGCGCGGCCCGCCACAGGGCCCGGAAACCGATGTCGGTCACTGCGACGGTCCTTGACGTGACGGCTGGGCAGCCAGTTGGTGATGCGAATGAAGGTTGCGGCGGATGGGCCGGAGTGCACGCACGACCGGATCGCACCTCACTCCGGTGGACCTCGGAGCCGTGTGCGTACGCGCGGAGCAGAACCACACGTGTGCAAGCTGAAGAGCGATCGCAGCTTGTAACCTATTTAACGGGTGACGATGCTGGCACGCGCATCTCCGAACTGTCAACAACCAGCAGGTGTGACATCAGAGGGCCGCTCATCGGTCGACACATATTGGCACCCGGGTACACATGAAGGCACCCGCCTCGGCGGGCCGGGCAGCTCTCAACACCTGCTACGGTGTGGGCGACTTGGACCGCTCGATCGAGGAGCAGCAGACGTGGTGGGTGAAGACGACATCTCCGGATGAGATCCGGATGTGACTGGCCGTCGGACGACGCTGCGAGAGCGTCGCTGCCGTGGCCGCTTCGTCGTACCCCTTTTTCCCACACTGCCAGGGCAGAGTTCTGTCTGCCCTCGATTCTCACGAGGTCATCCCCATGTCCGACGCCGCCGTCGTCTGCTCGAACCTCTTCTTCGCCTGGCCTGACGACACCCCGGTCTTCGACGACCTGTCCTTCGCCATGACCACCGGCCGTACCGGCCTGGTAGCCCCCAACGGCTCCGGCAAGAGCACTCTGCTCAAGCTGATCGCCGGTCAACTCACCGCTGTCTCTGGATCGTTGACGGTCGATGGCACGCTTGGCCACCTCCCGCAGAGCCTCCCCCTGACCGGCAACCTCACGGTCGCCGAGGTGCTCGGAATCGCCGCGGTGATCCACGCGCTCGACGCCGTCGAGTCAGGCGACGTGAGCGAGGAGCACTTCTCCACCATCGGCGACGACTGGGACATCGAGGAGCGCACCCGCGCCCAACTCGACCGCCTCGGACTGGCCGACCTGGCCCTGGACCGCGCCCTGAGTACGCTCAGCGGTGGCCAGATCGTCTCCCTGGGTCTCGCTGCCCAGTTGCTCAAGCGCCCCGACGTGCTGCTGCTCGACGAGCCGACCAACAACCTCGACCTGGAGGCCCGGCACAAGCTCTACGACGTGCTGTCGGACTTCAACGGCTGCCTGCTGCTGGTCAGTCACGACCGCGCGCTGCTCGACCGCATGGACCGCATCGCCGAACTCGGAAGCGGCGAACTGCGCTTGTACGGCGGCAACTTCACCGAGTACGAAGAGGCCGTGCGCGCCGAGAAGGAGGTCGCCGAGAAGAACGTCCGCAACGCCGAGCAGGAGCTCAAGCGCGAGAAGCGCGAGAAGCAACAAGCCCGTGAACGCGCCGAACGCCGCCAGAGCAACGCCGCCCGCAACCTTAAGAGTGCCGGTCTGCCCCGCATTTTCGCGGGCAACATGAAACGCGGCGCGCAGGAGTCCGCGGGCCGGGCCGGCCAGATGCACGCGGCCCGGGTCGGCGAGGCCAAGGCCCGGCTCGACGAGGCCGGGCGCGCGCTGCGCGAGGAACAGCGCATCACCCTCGAACTCCCCGGCACGCAGGTGCCTTCCGGGCGCAACCTCTTCCTCGGCGAGGGGATGCAGGTCCACCATGCCGGCCAGGCCGTGTTTGCCGACGGCGGCGTCGACCTGAGCATCCGCGGCCCCGAGCGCATCGCGCTGACCGGGCCCAACGGCACGGGCAAGACCACCCTGCTGCGTCTGGTCACCGGCGACCTCGCCCCGGGGAGCGGAGAGGTCAGGCGCGGCCACGGCCGGATCGCTCATCTCTCGCAGCGCCTCGACCTGTTGGACCTGGACCGCACCGTGGCGGAGAACTTCGCCGCGTTCGCACCCGAGCGGCCCGAGGCGGAGCGGATGAACCTGCTCGCCCGCTTCCTCTTCCGGGGCGCACGGGCGCACCTGCCCGTCGGGGTGCTCTCCGGCGGCGAGCGGCTGCGCGCCACCCTGGCGTGCGTGCTGTGCGCGGAACCGGCTCCCCACCTGCTCCTGCTCGACGAGCCGACCAACAACCTGGACCTGCTCAGCGCGGGCCAGTTGGAGAGCGCACTCAACTCCTACCAGGGCGCCTTCATCGTGATCAGCCATGACGAGCGGTTCCTCGCCGAGATCGGGGTGAACCGCTGGCTGCGGCTGGCCGACGGAGTGCTCAAGGAGACCGGGGCGCTCTCGGTGTGAGCCACCGACGTGTGAAGTGGCCCGCGCCGAGGCCGTGCGCCCGGCGGGCCGACCACCCGACCACGTTGGACGGATCTCCGTGCCCGTACCCGCTCTGCTCGCCCGTGACCTCGTCCGTGACCTCGATGGCCGACGTGTCCTCGACGGTGTCTCCCTGACCGCCTCCCCCGGCCACCGCATCGGTCTGATCGGGGAGAACGGCGTCGGCAAGTCCACCCTGTTGCGGGTGCTGGCCGGTGTGGACGAACCCGACGCCGGAAGCGTCTCCCGCCCAGGTGACCTCGGCTTTCTGCACCAGGAGATGCCCTTCGGCGCGGACTCGACCATCGCCTCGGTGCTGGACGAGGCGCTGCGCGAGGCCCGCACAGAGCTGGCGGAGCTCGAACGGCTCGGCGCAGAGCTGGCGCGGGTCCCCGAGGACTCGCCCGGTCACCGAGAGCTCCTGGGCCGCTACGGCAAGTGCCTTGAGCGGGCGCAGGAGCGCGAGTGCTGGGACGCCGACCGTCGCGCGGGGCTGGTCCTCGACGGCCTTGGCCTGGGCTCGCTCGGGCACGACCGTACGCTCGGCTCGCTCTCGGGCGGACAGCGCGGCCGGCTCGCCCTGGCCGCGCTGCTCGTCCGGCGGCCGTCGGCGCTGCTCCTCGACGAGCCGACCAATCACCTTGACGACGGCGCCGCCGCCTTCCTGGAAGAGCAGATCCGCGCTCTGCCCGGAACCGTGGTGGCCGCCAGCCACGACCGGGCGTTCCTCGACAGCGTCTGCACCGACCTGATCGACCTCGACCCGGCCGTGGACTGCCCGGTTCGATACGGAGGCAACTACAGCGCCTACGTGAGTAAGAAGCGCGCCGAGCGGGAGCGCTGGGAACGGCGATACGCGGAAGAGCAGGAGGAGTTGGAAGCACTGCGTCACACGGCGGGCGTGACCGCACATCTGGTCGCGCCGGACCGGGGGCGGCGCGACAACGAGAAGATGGGCTACGGCCACCGGGCGGGCAGGGTGCAGAACCAGATCTCCCGCCGGGTACGCAACGCCACCCGGCGGCTGGAGGAGCTGGAACGCGGCCAGCTCGCCGAGCCGCCGAGCCCGCTGCGGTTCGCGGCCGACGCGGTGGCCGCGAGGACGCAGGAAAGCCCGCAGCCACTCGTCTCGTTGCAGGACATACGTGTGCCAGGCAGACTCGTGCTGGATGTTCTGGAGGTGTCGGCAACCGAGCGGCTGCTGATCACAGGCGGCAACGGATCGGGCAAGTCGACGCTACTCGCCGTGCTTGCCGGACATGTCGCGGCCGAGGGTGTGATGCGCAGGCGGCGCCGTCTTACGGTGGGGCTACTCGCCCAGGACACCGCGTTCGACCGGCCCGACCGCACGGTCCGTGACACCTACGAGCTGTCGCTGGGCCCGGGCGTTTCCGAGAAGGTGCCGCTGAGTTCGCTCGGTCTGGTGCACGTGGGGGACCTGGACAAACCCGTCGGCCTGCTGTCCGTGGGACAGCGGCGGCGGCTCGCCCTGGCCCTTCTGGTGGCCCGTCCACCCCAGCTGCTGCTGCTCGACGAGCCCACCAACCACCTTTCGCCGCGCCTGTGCGACGAACTGGAGGAGGCCCTGGGAACCGGCCCGGGCGCGATCATCCTCGCAAGCCACGACCGCTGGCTGCGCCGACGGTGGCAGGGCCGCGAACTCCGGCTACAGCAAGAAGGTGAACGCGGACAGCGAGAGGACTCCGCAGCCCACGCCCGGCCCTGACCCGGGCGCGCAGGCCGGTGCCGTCCGGCCGCGCATCGGTCTTTCACATCACCGCGCCGTCCGTGCGATACCGCTCGGACCGGTGACGATTCTTGCACTCCGCGACAGTCACCTGCCAGGATCGTGATGTGAATCTCGACCATGTTTTCGTATGCGGACATCCGGCCCTTGACTTCGCGGCCACGCTCCGTGCACGGCGCTCGACCCGGTTCGAGATGTTGGTGACACCGGAGCGGCTGAATGCCTGGTACCTGGAGTCCGGACTCGTGGACACGATCACGCCCGCCGACGAGGAGGACGTCCGGCAGGCGACAGTCCTCCGCGAGGCTGTCTACCGGCTCATCACCAACCGCCGCCTCGGTGAGGAGTTCGACCGCGAGGCACTCGCCGTGCTCAACGGCGCCGCGCGCGAGACTCCCGTGACGCCGCAGCTCTCCTTGACCGGCCGGCACAATGAGGCAACCCCTGGACGGGCCCTGGCGACCGTCGCCCGGCAGGCCGTCGAATTGCTCAGCGGCCCGGATGTCCCGTTGCTGAAGGAATGCGGTAATCCTGAGTGCACACGGGTCTACATCGACCGTTCCCGCGGCATGCGAAGACAGTGGTGCGGAATGGAGTCCTGCGGCAACAAGATCAAGGCCGCGGCCTACCGCGCACGGCAAAGGACCGCGCCCTCCATGGCCGTATAGCCCGGTCCTCCTGGCCGTCCGAGCGCGGGCAGACACCAGATCGCGTCGGAACTGGAGGGGAACCGCAGGCGTCAGGAGGAGCTGGCGGGTAGGTGGAGCCGCCCGTGGTCATGAGGATCAGCACGCCGCCCTGGATGCCGGCCAGCAGGGCCGCCGCCTCTTGATCGGCGTCCAGTCCGGGGGCGACCTCGCCGCTGCCCTGCATGTGGGCGATCCCCGCGGCGAGTTGCTGCTGCCACCGGCCGAGCAGTTCGCCGGCCACGGTCCGGGTGGCGTCGGTGGTCCCGCCCAGCTGGGCGAGGGCTGCATGGAGCGTTGCTGTGCGGGCCATGACGTCCTCAAGGCGCACCGCGAACACGCCCTGTTCGCGGATCTGGTCGGCAGCACCCTCGATGATGCGCTGCCTGGTCGCGGCGCCCTTGCGGGTCAACGGCATGGATCCTCCCGGTGCGAGCTGTTGTGTTCCATTCAAGTGGGTCGGGCACGGCACCTGGGACCGCATCGAGTGACGGACGGTCAGGGCAGGAGCAGCAGTTTGCCGGTGGTGTGACGCGACTCCAGGTCCGCGTGGGCGCGTGCCGCGTCCGCGAGCGGGTAGCGGCCGGTGACCCGCGGGACGAGCCGCCCGGCTTCGTCGTCGTGGCTCATTCCCCTGAGCGCACTGGCGGCTGTGGTCGGCGCGATGTGGCCGAGTGCCGCCCGGCGCATGGGGATGGCGCTGCCGTTGCTGGCCCTGGTGACGCTGGCGAGCGTGCCCCTGGCCACGGGGGCCGGGGAGTGGCTGGAGAAGCACGTCGACGGCAACGCCCTGGTACGCAGGCACACCGAACTCGGCGATGGGCTGCTCCCCTGGGCTGCGGGCCTGTTCGTGCTGGCGACGGTGATCTGGTGAACGAACCGCAGGCCGGCCGCGGCGGAGGTCACCCTCGGGGAACGGCCCGGTCCGCCCCCTCCCGGTCCGCACTGGTCGTCCGCATCGTGGCAGCGGTGCCGGCCGTCGGCGAGGCCGCGGGTGCCGTAGTGGACGTCTACCGGATCGGCGACTCCGGGGCGAAGGCCGCCTGGCATGACGGCTTCTCCAAGACCGCCACGGGCGACAGGGGCGACAGGGGCGACAACGACTGACAATTGGCTCAGTCGCCGGAGCGGACGCGCAGGCGTCGGAAGTCATACAGCCACGCCCTACTGCGATCCGATGCGAAGTCGGAGACTGGCTCGTCGCCGGACAGGCTCGCCGATCAGCACAGCCCCTTGGCGATCTGCGACGGGAAGCCGACAGCGCGCTACCTCACCGTCACATGGGGCAGAAGACCACCCGCTGCCACCAGTAGTCGCCGGGTCATTCGTGGCCGATACCCGGCACACGCACCCCACCACCCGTACGCGTTCGGTGCGACGCCACGCCAAGGTTGGCCAGTCGCACGAGCTCTCGCGCCATTCGGATTACCGCGGGGCCAGCGGGTGCGAGTCACCGCCGTCGAACTCGAATCCAGAACCAGGTGCCCCTCACCACCTGCGCCCTCCTCAATGAGCCGTGCGCTGTCAGAACGGCGTCTTGTTGTTGCCCGCCGTGGCGGCATGGCCATCAGCGGTTCGCCCGTGCTCCCGCAGTACGTCCAGTACGACAGCACCGGCGACGGTTTCGTGGGTGATGAGCCGCTCCGCGAGGGCGTCCAGTGCCGTGCGGTGTTCGCGCAGCAGAGCCACGGCGCGCTTCTCGGCCTGCCGGACCAGGCGGGTGGTTTCCTCGTCAACGATGCGCTGGGTCTGCTCGGAGTACGGCCGCTGCAGGGCTGATTCGGGAGACTCTCCGCCGAGGCGCTGAAGGCCGCCCGAGGCATAGCCGACCGGGCCGAGGGCGGGGGACAGACCGAAATCGCGGACCATACGGCCGGCGATCTGTGTGGCACCTGCCAGGTCGTCGGCAGCGCCGGTCGAGCCCTCGCCGAAGGAGACAAGTTCGGCGGCCCGGCCGCCGAGCCGGACGGTCAGCAGATCGTTCAGATAGCTCTCACTGTAGAGGTGACGTTCGGCTTCGGGGAGCTGCTCGGTGGCACCGAGGGCGGGTCCGGAAGGCAGGATGGTCACCTTGGCGACCGGGTCGGCGTGCTCGCACAGGGCCGCGACGAGGGCGTGGCCCGACTCGTGAACGGCGACCGCCTGGCGCTCCTCGGGGAGCAGAGCGTTGGAGGTTTCCCGCCGACCGAGCAGCACCCGGTCGCGGGCGGTGTCCAGGTCCTGGGCGGAGATGACGGCGCCGCCCGCGCGGACCGCGTTGATGGCTGCCTCGTTGACGAGGTTCGCGAGGTCGGCTCCGGAGAAGCCCGGCGTGGCTCGCGCCACGACGTTCCAGTCGACGTCGGGTGCGAGTGTCTTGCCATGGGCGTGCACGGTCAGGATCGCCGCCCGCTCAGCCTGATTGGGCAGCGGGACGGTCACATGCCGGTCGAAGCGGCCGGGCCGCAGCAGCGCCGGGTCGAGCGCCTCCGGCCGGTTGGTCGCGGCGAGCACCACGATGCCGCTGCCCTGGTCGAAGCCGTCCATCTCGGCCAGAAGCTGGTTGAGGGTCTGCTCGCGCTCATCGTTGCCGCCCAGACGCACCCCGCCGCGACGGCTGCCGACGGCATCGATCTCGTCGATGAAGATGATCGAGGGGGCACGTTTGCGTGCGTCGGCGAAGAGGTCGCGTACCCGGGATGCGCCAACCCCGACGAACATCTCCACGAACGCCGATCCGGTCACCGACAGGAAGGGGACCTCGGCCTCGCCCGCGACGGCGCGTGCGAGCAGCGTTTTGCCTGTGCCCGGTGGTCCGACCATGAGCACTCCCCGTGGCCCTTTGGCTCCGGCCACCGCGTACCGCTCCGGGTGGCGCAGGAAGTCGACGACCTCGCTGATCTCCTGCTTGACGCCCTCGTACCCGGCGACGTCGGCGAAGCGGGTGGTCGGACGCTCGGCCTCGATGATCTTGGCCCGGGACCGTCCGATGCCGCTCAGTCCTCCGGACAGCGTGCGTGCCGCCTGCCGCCCGGTCCACAGGAACAGCGCACCGAGGAGCACCAGCGGCAGGATGAATGCCAGCAGCGTCCCCAGCCAGCTACCACCGCTGGAGGAGGCGGAGATGTCCACCTTCTCGGACCGCAACTGTTGCTCAAGGCTACTGTTGTCCAGCGCGGTGGGGATGTGGGTGGTGAATTTCCGCCCATCCTTGAGGGTTCCTTCAACAGCTCCCTTGTCGTTGATGTCGACCGTCTTGACCTGTCCCGTGTTCACCTTGCCGAGGAAGTGGCTGTACGAAAGCGAGGTTGCCGGCGAGGACTGGGAGCGCATCAGGAGGACGAGAAACATGATCATCAGGGCGATGGGCAGCAGCCAAGGCCGCCAGGTGGGGGTCGGTGGCGAGGCTGGCGCCTTGGGCGGTTCTCGCGACGGCCCCGACTTGGCTGACCGTGTCGGATGCCGCCCTGGCAGGCGGATTGCTGTGATCACTGATGGCTCCCTCGACGCAGGTCATCCTTCGACGAGGCTGTTTCCGCGATGCGAACGCTGCGGACCGCGGTTGTCGTCTCCCTTGCACGGTCAACGCTATGCCCGTGCCCTGCTGCACGAAATGCCACAGCACGGGCCCCGACACCGCTCACGTCGTCACCGTGGCCAGATGCCCGACAGCCCGGCGCATGGCCGATGCTCGCGTCGGGGCTCTGCCCGTGGTCGAGGACGATCACGTGGCGGGTGTGATCACCGACCGGGATCTTGTCGTACGGGCCATGGCCTGCGGCCTGTCGCCACGGGTGCGGGTCGAGGCGATGATGTCGACCGACCCGGTCACTGTGGAGGCGGACACCCCGGTCCAGGCCGCAATGCACGCCATGCACACGATCCGAGCCCGCCACCTGCCGGTGGTGGACCACGGACAGCTGGTCGGGATGGTCTCCTTCGACGACCTGTTCTGTTTCATCACGGGGCAGTTGGGTGAGCTGGCAGCCGTGGTCGATGCCACCCGCAAGGTGTCCGGCCCGTTCCATTGACGGCAGCATCGGACGGCCGAGTGGTAGTGGTGGTCTCAGTCCGAGCGGGCAACACAGCAAGGAGCTTCCGGCCATCGGCCACCGGAGCGTGCCGCACACCGCCGACCTTTGCAGCGAGGCGTGGGCGGACTCCTGTGAGAGTGCCGCCCGGCATCCCGACCTCACTGAGTCTCGCAGCCGTGAACGGCCAGCCCGCTTCGCGGCTCCCTGACAAAATCTGGACCATTCGACCCATTTCGCAGTCAGTCCGCACGCCAGAGACTGATCTCAGGCCCCACGGGGCGGCGGACGACGGGCACCCGGCGTGCTCGCCCCCATCCCACACGCACTTGAGGGAGTCACCGCAATGACCACCGCACGCGACATCATGCACAGTGGCGCCATCTGTGTTCAGGAGAGCGAAACCCTTGTGGACGCCGCACGCCGGATGCGCGACCTCGATGTGGGCGCACTGCCCATCTGCGGCCCCGACGACCGCCTCCACGGGATGATCACCGACCGCGACATCGTTCTGAAATGCCTCGCCAAGGGCAAAGACCCGCAAACCATGACCGCCGGCGAACTCGCCCAGGGCAAGCCCGTCACCATCACCGCCGACGCCGGAGCGGAACAGGTCCTGAACGCCATGGAGGAACACCGGATCCGGCGCCTGCCGGTCATCGACGACCACCGGCTGGTGGGCATGATCAGCGAAGCCGACCTTGCCCGGCACCTCCCGGAAGAGAAGGTGGGTCACTTCGTCGAATCCGTCTGTGCGACCGCTTGACCGCCTGACGGTTGGTCACTCGCCGTGGTAGAGCCTGTCGACGTCGACCAGAAGCACTTCACCCCTGGCTTCCGCCGCCCGCAGTTCCGGGCCGAACCCGATTCCGCTGTAGCACGCCGGCGTGACCCGGTCGATGTCCTCGCCGGAAGTGCGGAGGACGGACAGAGCCTGGCGCAGCCGTTCCAGGTGATGGATGTCCATCATCTCGTTCCAGCAGGTGAGACCGACCGAGAGCAGGGCTCCGGGCCAGCCTTCGACGTTCCCTCGTACCGCCACGTCGACATCGAGGCGCGTGTGCTCCACACGGCCGGAGACAGTGCCGCGCACGGCCGTTTCGGGGGTCCCTTTGAAGGTGTCCGGGCCCGCGTATGCGGTGGCCCAGTCCCGGCAGACCTGGGCGAAGCGCGGCGCGGCAACGGCCGAGTCGAACGTGGTGCGGGCGCGTTGCCACACGTCGGCGGCGCCCTCCTGCTCGATCGCGGCGCGATGGGGCCAGGCGACGGCATGCTCGAAGGCCAATAGCGGCTCGGCGATCCGATAACGCGTCATTGAGGGCCGGAATGCGTCGGGCTCTGCGTTCAACAGGCCTCGGTTCTGTAGCACGGCCACGACGTGAGACACGTCGGTCAGCTGGGCTCCGATGCGTTCGGCGATCTCACCAGGTGTGGAGCAGCCGGCCGCGATCGCGACCAGCGTGGAGTGGGACAGCGCCCGGTCCGCGTGATTCGCCTCCTCCTCCAGCAGATTGCGCGCCTCCCAGAACAGGGGGACACGGGGGTTGAGAACAGTTCTGCACACCCATGCGTCGAAGTCATGCGGGTCGGTAGGGGCATCGTCACACACAAGGTCACCTCGATAGGCGGGGGTACCGCCCACGACGGAATGCACCTGCACGGCAAGCCGCGGGGATCGGATGCCCCAGAATCGCGCCGCCTCGCGGAAGTCGAAGGGCTGCACCAGGAGTTCCAGCGCGGCGAGCCGGTGTAGGGATGACGGGCCGGAGAAGAGCCTGCGCATGAGGGAGGGCGTCCCGCCGCTGAGGATGAGACGGGCCCGGTTGTTCCGACGCACCTGGTGCAGACGACGGTAAGCACCATGAATGACGGACGGTAGCGCCGGGCTCGGGCCCACAAGGTCAGGGAAGTTGTCGATGACCACGGGGACCGGGCGCTGGTCACCCAGCGCCAGCAGCGCGTTCACGGCGTCCTCCCAGCGCTGCCAGCTCGGTGGATGCGTCGCCCGGGTGTGCGCCCCGAAACGCTCTGCAAGGCGGTACAGAGTCTCAGCCTCTGCTGCTGCATGGCCGTCGAAATAGAAGCCGTCGGCGGCCTTGGCAACGGCTTCCAGCAGCATGGTCTTGCCCTGCCGACGCTGTCCCGAGACCAGGCCGAGCGTGGCCCCAGGACTCGGATCGCACACGAAGCCCACCAGAGCGGCCCACTCGGCCTCCCGATTGAACACCCGATCAGGCTTTGTCAGGCGGGCAGCGGCATCCGATGGCGACATGGACTGCTCCCCTCGTTCGGCGACGGACGGCGTCGTGATACGTCCAGTGCATCTCTGACGCCCCGACCATGCCCTGCCGGCTGGTCCGTCCGGGGTACCCGAGGGGTTGCCGGCACGGCCGCCGGGGCGGGCCGGGGCGGGCCGGGGCGGGCCGGGCAATAGACCCCGACCTGAATCGGGTCATACCGCCGCTACGGAGAGCGCATGGGATCAGTCACGACTGCGGTAACCATTGCGGTCGGGACGGCGTTGCGGCCAGCGTGGCCAGCAGCATGCGGGTCGCGTCCCACCAGTGAGGACAGACGCACACGATCTGCCTTCACAGTCCTGGGCGCGCAAGGGCTGTTCGATCTCGACCACGAGATCCCGATCTTGAAGTCCTCCCATCCGGCCCCCGGGGTGAACGACCGAAACTCCGGGCCGAACTCGTACAGGAGACGGATACGGCGACCTTCGCTGCGCGCACCATTGACGAGCGGCTCGATCACCGTCTCGTAGTCGTTCCTCGATACGGTTCCGACCGCCTTCACCGCATCGACTCCGGCAGGCACATCCTTGAGCCTCTCACGACAATGAGCTGCCGCCCCTCCAGCCCTCCGCCTGAACACCCGCCTCCACCGAGCCGTCGCAACCCAATCGGTCCATAGGAGCAGCACGAGAAGATGCCGTGCGCATCACCTACCGCGAGGATGCCAAGTACGCACAACCATCTCCGGTGCGTTCCCCCCACCTCCTCGCACCCCGAGCCGGGGGCGGGGAGGCGGGGGATGCCGGCGCGTCCCGCCGACCGCCACCCGGACACCCACCAGCCGCCGGTTCTCACTCGTCGTGGCCCCGTACGACGACAACCGGACAGGGCGCGTGCTGGGTGCAGTGCTGGCTGACCGATCCCAGGAGCGCTCCGCCGAAACCACCATGTCCGCGGTTGCCGACAACCAGCAGGGAGGCGTCCTGGGCCGCATCCAGCAGCACAGCGGCGGCCGTCCCGTACGCCACTGTGGCCTTGACCCGCGAAACGTCGCCCGTCTTCACGACCTCTCTGATGGCATCGTCGAGTGCCTGGCCCGCCCACACCTTCATGTCCCCTGCCAGGGACTGCGGTGCGTCGAGCCAGCCGATCGAGCCGTAGAGCGGCGGATACTCCCACGCGATCACCGCGTTGACGGTGCAATCGGTCAGCTCCGCCTGACGCACCGCCCAGCGCAACGCCTCTTTCGACGACTCCGATCCATCGACCCCGACGACGATGCGGCCGCCTTCCTTCGGCTGGCTGCTCATGGCTACCTCCGCGATGCGAGATCCGGCCGGCGCTCCCGGGGCCCTGCGCACACTCGCGCTCTCCCATCAGCCTCCGCCGCGTCGAGCCACCACGCACGGGGACAGCACAATGGCGAGGAGGACTGCCCACTTCTCGCGGGCCCTGATTGCGTGGTGCGCGGTTTCGCTCCGTTGCTCCGCGTCCTCTTGTCCTCCTCGTCACCTTCAGTGAAGTCCCGATGCCCGCGATGGAGTAGAACCGGTCGGGTCGTGCCGATGGGCCGACCGGCCCTGCTTTCGTTCGAGGACCATCCGGCCCCTCCCCCGGGCGCTTCGCCCCATACGCGCTCGCCGCTTCTCCGTGGCACGGTCGGAACGTGGCACTGGCGCGCGCAGAGGAGTGAGGACCGTGAAGGCACACGTCGGCGACCAGCTCGTGGTCGAGAGTCCGACCACGGGTGCCATGCGGCGGGACGGAGAGATCATCGGGCTGCACCATGAGGACGGCACTCCGCCCTACGACGTTCGCTGGTCGGACACCAACCGTGTGTCGGTCGTCTTTCCCGGCCCCGACGCGCACATCCGGCATCTTGAGCACCCTCGGGAACAGTGCGGCTGAGTTCGGCGATCCGATCGGGGTCGATGTGCAACCGCCTCATGTGCCGCCGGATCCACCCCGGCCTTGGAGGCTGCGACCAGCAGGGCCCCTCAGGAGCCGCGCGATGCTGCGCAGAAAGGCGCTGAGCAGCAACTGGCGTACCCCGGCGGGATCCTGGACATCTCCGACAGGGGCGTGACCCACCCCCGAGACACGGTGTGTCCTGCCCCGGCCCAGACCCGCGTGACGGTCATCTCCGCCTGGGTGAGGGTGCCGGTCTTGTCCGTGCTGGAATTCGCCTTCACGGATGCCGAGGCGCACCACACGACGGTGCGCGCCATGCGGGCATGGGAGCCCCCTGCGATCATGGAATTCGTGCCCACCACCCCCAGCAGCTCACCGTACGAGGCGGAGCCGGCGGCCGGCGAGGAGGAGAAGCTGGCCGACAGCCTGGCACCCTGGCGGGCGAAGTTTCCCGGTGTCACCGTTGTCGCACACGTGCAGCGCGGAAGAGTCGCACCGGTGCTGCTGAGGGCCTGCTCTCGCAGGCGAGTCTGCTGGTCGTCGGGCGTCGTATGCACACGACGCCGATACTTCTCGGCCCCGTCGTGTTCGCCGCTCTGCACCATTCCTTCTGCCCTGTGGCGGTCGTGCCGCGCCGCTGAGTTTCATCGCGGCACAGCGGCCGGAGACGCGCGTCAGGAAGTGGGAACGGTGAAGAGCGGGCACTGTGCGTGGTGCAGCACCCCCTGGCTCACCGACCCGAGGAGCATGCCGGCGAATCCACCCAGCCCCCGGGTCCCGGTCACCAGCGCGAGCGCGTGCCGTGACTCCCGGACCAGGATTTCCACCGGGTGACCGGCTATCACCTCATGGTGCAGATCGACGTCCGGATGGCTCTCTTTCCGTCCCGCGACCGCTTCGTACAGCGCCTCCCGGCACTCACCGAGTGCCGCCTCCTCGTCAAGCGCGCCGAGCAGCGGCCGTTGCCACACGGCCACCGCGCGCAGCCGGGCACGGCGCAGCGCCGCCTCCTCGAACGCGAAGTCCACCGCGGCCTGCGAGGCCGGGCTGCCGTCGACACCGACGACGAGAAATGGGTCTGCTTCGAGAGCATGCTCCCATTCCCGTACGACCACCACGGGACACCTGGCGTGAGCCGTCACCGGAAGCGCGACGGCAGTGGAGGTGAAGAGCTCCTGCCTGGTCGTGAGATAGCGGGTCCCGAGCACGATCATCGCCGCTTCCGCACCCTGCTCGCGCAGGACCCAGGAGGGCTCTCCCTCGGCCAACAGGCCGCTTACCGACAGGTCGGGGTGGCGTGCCTCGGCGAAGGTAACGGCCTCGGCAAGCACGCTCTCGGCCGTCTTGTGCATCGTGCTGCGCCACTCCTGCCAGGACGGCAGATGTCCTGGGGCGCCGGTCGGTGTGGGCATGCCCTGTGCGTGCACCACCACGAGCGGCGAGCGTCGGCGATCCGCCTCGTCCGCGGCCCCAGGCCAGCGGTACTCGGTCCTGAGCGTGGGATTCGATGCCGACGACGATGGAGCCTCTGGGAGGTGTCGTCATGTGCGCTACCGCAGCCTTCCCGGCATTGCCGCGAAGGCTCGCCGGACCACCGGCGTCCGGCAAGTCGATCGCATGCGCCGCTCATTGCTTCGGCGTTGGGTCGAACAGCGCTTCAACCTCGGCCGCTCTCCCTATGGCAGCAGCCTACCCGAGGGCGACATATACCGCTTTCCATGGAAACTGGAAACAAGGCCAGCACACAGGGAGGAGTGCTCATGGCCGGTCTCCGTGATCTCCTGTTGCGCTTCCGTCCCGTCAGCACACCTGGACCGGCGGCCACCGGCGTACCTGCCGACCGCACCGCGGAGTTGGCGGCAGAGCCGACCCCCACCCTCGCCCTGCTGGATCCGGCCGCCGAACAAGCGGGAGAGGTACGTGATGCGGCGCAGCACGAGGCCGAGCGAATCCGAAGAGGCGCCACACAACAAGCGGAACAGCTCCTGGCCATGGCAGCCGACCGCTGTGACCGCGTACGAGCGCAGGCCGCCGCTCACCGACGCGAGGTTGGCCAACGCGAAGCGGAGGCGATCCGTGCCGCCGGCCAACGCGCGGCAACCGCGCTGAGGCTTCGGGCCGAGTCACGCATACCCGTTGTGGCGGACCAGGTGACGGCGAAGGTGCGTCGTCAGCTGGGGCTCCCCGTGCAACCCCGCTCTCCCGACGGCACGGAGGGGGGAGGCTGATGAGCGCAGCATGGGTAGCGGGGGTGACCAGGGCCCGGGGCATGCTGGTCCGGCGTCCGGGCATCCCCGGCGCCCGGCGCATCGCGGCCGCCCGGACGCTGGACGAGGCACTGCGTGATCTGACGACCACCCCGTACTGCCGGCACCTGGCATCGGGGGCCTCTCTTCCTACGGCGCAGCGATCGGTCACAGCGGCGTTGCTCTGGCATTTGCGCGTGCTCGCGGGCTGGCTCCCGCAACGTGGTGTGGAGTGTCTTCGGCTGCTGGCATCCGGCTTCGAGATCGCCAACATCGACACGCATTTCCGCCGACTGTCCAGGGGTGGTGAGGCGCCGCCGCCCTACGCGATGGGAGCGCTGGCCACCGTTTGGGGCAGGCTCGCCCGCTCATCGGAGCCGGAGGCCCTGCGAGCCGCGCTCGCCGCTTCCCCATGGCGTGATCCCGGCGGTACCGCAGCCGCGATGGCCGTCACCCTGCGGCTCACCGCCGCTGCCCGCATCGCCGCGCGGGGTACCACCCGCGGTGCGCTGGTCGGCGGGCCGTGAACGGCTGCTACCTGCGGCCTTGCTGCTGAAGGCGGCTGCCCTCGCCGCTCGGGAAGTTCCCGAACTCAACGGCTACTGGACCGAGGACCATTTCACGCCCGGCGACGGCGTGCACCTCGGAGTTGCCGTGTCGCTGCGCGGTGGCGGACTCGTCGCACCCGCGTTGCGCGATGCCGACAGCCTCGGCCTCGGCGAGCTGATGGCCACGTTGAAAGATCTGGTCGGCCGGGCCCGTGGCGGCAGGCTGCGAGGCGCTGAAGTCTCCACGGCGACCCTCACCGTCACCAGCCTCGGCGACCAAGGTGTGGAGACCGTGTTCGGAGTCGTCCACCCGCCCCAGGTGGCGCTCGTGGGCTTCGGTCGCGTCGTCGAACGGCCGTGTGCCGTGGGCGGAATGATCGGCGTGCGCCCCCAGGTCACCGCAACCCTGTCCGCTGACCACCGGGCGACCGACGGCGTCACCGGCGCCCGCTGTCTGACAGCCGTCGACCGCCTCCTACAGCATCCGGAGATGCTATGACTCGCGACGAAGCACTGAGTGCGGTGCGGGAGGCCCTCATGGAGGTCGTCCCGGAAGCCGACTTCAGCACGCTGCGGCCCGACCGTACGTTCAGGGACGCTCTCGAAATGGACTCACTGGACTTTCTGAGCCTCATCGAGCTCCTCAGCGGGAGCACCGGTGTCCGCATCGACGACGAGGACACTCCGCGC
Source organism: Streptomyces sp. NPDC048506 (assembly GCF_040651315.1). NCBI lineage: Bacteria > Bacillati > Actinomycetota > Actinomycetes > Kitasatosporales > Streptomycetaceae > Streptomyces > Streptomyces sp. NPDC048506. The sequence continues at coordinate 205,271 of NZ_JBEZIX010000008.1, read as the reverse complement.
CTGACCACGCTGGACGGCTGTACCCGATTCCTGCTCGAACGCACCCAGGGCGCGCCTCTATGAATCTGGGCGCGCCGCCTTTGATGTCACATACCCGAAGCCTGCCATCGCTCAGTCCGATGCGGCCTCGCGCGGGACGACCACGAGGGGTCCGGGTGCCATGTGAGAGAGGTTGCGGCTGGTCGAACCGAGTACCATGCCGCGGAATCCGCCCACCCCGCGGGAGCCCACGACGAGGCAACGCGCTTCCGCGGCGGCCTCGGCCAGCTTGACCGCCGGGTTTCCGACCATCACCTCTTTTCTCACCACTACCTGCGGGAACTTCTCCCGCCAACCGGCGAGTGCCTCGGAGATGTCGATGGCGGACTCCTCCAGAGCCTCGGGCCAGTCGCCAAGGCGTGGGCGCCGCACCTGCACCGCCAGCAGGTCCGCGTCCCAGGCGGCCGCCTCCTCGAAGGCGAACGACACCGCAGGCGCCGAGGCCGCGGAACCGTCCACCCCCACCATGACCGGCCCGCACGGGTCGTACCCGATCGTCGACTCCAGTACGAGCGCAACGGGGCACGGAGGGTGCCCGACGAGCGCCGGCCCGACCCCGCCGAAGGTGAAGGCCTCGCCCGGCCCGGGCACCAGACGACCACCGACGACCAGCAGGGAAGCCTCCTCGGCCGCCTCGCGCAGAACGGACGCCGGGCGCCCGTCCAGCAGTCGCATGGTGATCTGGAGTCCGGGTATCCGCTCCACCGCCGCATCTCTGAGGTCGTCCAGCAGCGACTGCCCAGTGGCACGGAAATGGGATGCCCAGACCTGGTCCGGCAGGTCGTGCCGGTCTTTGGGGGCTGCTCCGGCGGGCCACTCCTGAGCATGGACCAGGCACAGCGGCCGACCCCGCCGGGCCGCGGCATCCGCCGCCCAGTCCACAGCTCTACGGGCCGTCGCCGAGCGGGAAACTCCCGCTACCACCGGTTTGCGCACGTCGTCGCTGCTCATACTCCTTCTCCTTCCGAGGCAGGCACTGGGCGCGCCGGACCGGCTCCACTGTCTTCTCCCGCTGCGAGGCGGTGTCGTCCAGTGCGTAGGTCAGCCGGTCGACCACCTCGACCACACCGTCGACGCTTTCGCACAGCCGCACGGCAATGGGGACAAGGCTTTTGCGGTCCAAGGTGCCGCTGAGCGTCACCGTGCCGTCGGATACCTCGACCGTAATGGCGGACGGCGCCGCTCCCAGCGTGTGCGGGAGCACGTCCTCCAGGATCTCTTCCTGGATCGCCCGGTCGCGCCGCAAGAAGAGCTGCACGAGGTCACGGCGGCTGATCACACCGATGAGACGGCCCGAGTCGTCGACCACGGGCAGCCGTTTGACCTTCTTCTCTTCCATCATCCTGGCCGCCCGCACCACGCTCCACTCGGGGCGCGCCACCACAGCGGGGCTGGTCATCATCACTTCGGCGGTACTCGGTCCGAGCTTGTCGGTGTGCCTGCGCAGCAGATCGGCTTCGGAGACGACGCCCACCGGCCGCTCGTCCTCGTCGATGACCGGCACGGCAGTGATGCCGTACTCCTCCAGCAGGTGCGCAATCTCCCTGAACGGGGTGCCCGGCTGAACGACGACGACGTTGGGTGTCATCAGATCGGCAACGCTGCGGTGTCTCATCTCGGGCCTGTCCCTCCGCGATGCGTCCGGTCCGGACTCCGGGGCTCCCCAGGCCGGAACCCTGCGCTTACGAGCCTGCCTCGTGGCGATGTTCCCAGGTAGGGCCGGGTGGCACCTCACCGGGCCTGGTGGGCCCCGAGCACCCTCAGGTGCGAGCGACGGTCAGATCGAGGAAGTGCACGGAGCACGAAACACACGGATCGTGATGGGGATCACCCGTTGGCTCAGGGTGGTCAGCGCACCGTCCGTGGGCTGGGAGCCGGTGCCGCGACGTTCTTGCACCGCGCGGTACAGGTCCCGCTCGATCGCGGCCTGGTTCTGTCGGCGCGGTCGACGGTGATCTGCACACGGGCGTCGGCCGCCTGCCGGCCATCGATGGCCCGTTCGCGGACCAGGTCACACGGCGCGGACCCGATGCGCGTCGCACTCGTACGCCGTCCGTCGCGCCCTGCCCGTGCTCCCAGATGCCATAGGTAGGGATCGAACAGCCAGGACCAGCCGCGCAGTTCGCCCTCGGCGAGGATCTCGACGATCGTCGCACCGCGTCAGGGGCGTACCCCGAGGTAGGCGTACGACGGCACCGGCGGGGCCCCTGAGTGACGGCCGGCGCCCCGTCGGCGCCCCGTCGGCTCCGCGGTCGGCGGTCGGCGGTCGGGCCGTCGGGCCGTCGTGGCACGCTCGATCGGCTGCCCGGACGGTTGCTGGTCCACGCCGTCGAACTCGCCGACGCCAGCCCGGGCACCGGGGGGCCGGTCGGGTCCACACCAAGGAAGTTCAGCCCCTCCCCGCCGGTGGCGGAGTCGTCCCACAGTGGAGGCACCGTGTCCCTCGACAGCCCGCTACAGGCCGCGGCACAGCCGCTCCACACCGACGTTCGCGTCCACGTGCACCGACGCAGGAGGCAGGTCATGACCAGGACCGGAGAGTGGACAGTCCGTCTCCACCTCTTCGAAGAAGACCGAACGACCAAGGCACGCATGGTGGTCGACACCGGCACCACATCGCTCACCGGGCATGGCAGGGCCCGGTGCCAACCGGAGGACGTGGACGTCCCCGAGATCGGCGACGAACTGGCGGCCAGCCGGGCGATGAGCGATCTTGCGGCCCAGTTGATGAAGACCGCCTACGACGGCTTGGAGGGAGTACGGGCCTCGTCACGCGGAATCGGGAGCCGGAAGCAGCCGACCGGTCAAGCCGGCTGAGGACGCATGGCGGCCCGGCTGAGCGACTGATCCGGGCCGCCCGTACCTCCAGCGTGCAATTGCCTTACCGCAGCGGGCAGGGGCAGTCCGGCCCCACCCCCAGGCGGTCGGCCAGACCCGTGGCACACCACTCTGTTGGACCGGACGGCCCGCAGAGGGACCCTGCGGCCCTTCCCCGGAACCCCCTTCTCCGACAAGCGTGTGAAGCGAACGAAGCTCTCGGCCTGACTGGAGATACGCCATGACGCATCCCGTCACTGTCGGTGTGGACGGATCAGCTGCGGGCCTCGCCGCCGCGGATTGGGGCGCCCGGGAGGCGCAGCTCAGAGGCGTGCCCCTACGGCTCGTCCATGCATGGGAGTGGCAGCCCTTTGCGCATGCACCGCCCATGGGGCCGGAGGCCGCTCGGCGCTGGTCCGAGGGGGTTCCTCATGAGGTCACCGCCCAGCTGCACCGCCACTACCCGGATCTCGACATCACGGCAGACCTACTGACCGGGCCGCCACCGGAAATGCTGTGTGCAGCAGCCGCAGAAGCCGCGTTGCTGGTGATGGGCACCGCCGGTGTCGGCAGGCTCGCCGGATTCCTGCTCGGTTCCGTTGCCATGGCCACGGTGGCACGCACCGAGCGACCCGTCGTGCTGGTCCGCGCCCCGGGGGCAGATGAGGACAAGGCCGTCGGGCGAGGGCCGACGGCCACGTCCCCACGACCGGTGGTCCTCGGGCTGGACCTCGTCCGCCCCTGTGAAGAAGTGATCCGTTTCTCGTTCGACGCCGCAGCATTGCGAGCTGCTCCCCTGCTGGTGCTACACGGCTGGAACCCTCCCGGGTACTACGGCGCGTACGGCGCCGGCGCGAACGTCAACTGGGCAGCCGGTTTTGAGGCCGCGCAGACGGAATCCCTGCGCAGAACGCTCCGGCCGTGGCGCGAGAGGTTCCCGACGGTGGACGTGATCGAGCAGGCCGTCGTCGGACAGCCCGCCAGCCATCTGCGGCCAAGGAGCTGGTGCGCATCACCCCGGCGTCGTTCCAACAGCTACGGGACCGTCTGCTGACGCCGACTGACCTAGCACCACCGGGACCTGTGCGACACCGAGTTCACCATCGAACGCGGAAAGATGCCGGCGAGCGCGACGGCCTGACCAGCAGCGAACGCGAGGAACTGGCCACGCTACGGCGGGAGAACCGCCGGCTGCGGGAGGACGTGGAAGTCCTCAAGCGGGCCACGGCTTTCTTCGCGAAGGAGACCCGGTGACGGTGCACCCGTTCATCGAGGCGGGAGAAACGGGGCGGCCACAGCGTCAAACGCGCATGTGAACTGCTGAAGACTCCCGAGCCGCCTTCTACGCCCGACGCGCCGGCATACCCGGCCCCCGGGCGGTCCGCGACGCGGAGCTGACCGAGCAGATCACCGCCGTCCACGAGCAGTCCCGCGGCACCTACGGGGCCCCGCGCATCCACGCCGTCCTCCAACGCGAGGGCACTACCTGCGGCCGCAGACGCATCGCCAAGCTGATGCGGGTCGCCGGGCTCACCGGCCTGCACCGCCGACGACAACATCGCACAACCACCCCTTGGCTCCCGACGCAATTCCCGCCACCTTACGGTCCGTTCAGCCATCGGTTAGGGGCGGAGGACTCCGGGAACCCAAGAACCCACAGCCACAGCAACACACCACCGAAGTGACCGTCGACCTCTTCACGGAGCGCGGCTTCGATCACGTCACCATCCCCGAGGTCGCCACAGCCGCCCGCAACGAACTCGAGAAACGACCCGCCCTCGCACACGGGCATGACATAGCGAGCCACAGCGGCCTCCATCAGCAGTTTCTCAGGACCCACTGGCCCTTGGGGGCTGTTGCGGCGCACTTGGTCTGCCGGAACCGGGATCGTTGCCTTGATCCAGCCAGAAGTGCTGTCGCCTGATCACCGAGAACGGTCCGGTCGGCGGACCACCACCTGACGATGTCCCGCAGCATCCCTGAGCGCAGGTACCAGTCAACGGGGGTGACGCCGGTGGCACGCACCGCGATGCGGACCTGACCGGGCCCGGCGTGCGGCTCTTCGACCTCCTCCATGCAGAGGACTTCGGAACCGCCGTAGCGGTGGTATTGCATAGCAAACACGGACAACCTCCGTACGCGTAGTAAGTCGTTCAGCAAGAGAGCTTGCAATCGCTCACGTTTGAGGCACTGTCAGATTCCCGCGGTTCTCGTGTTCTCGGTCGGTGAAGAAATCGATCACGTCCTGGGGCGTGGGGTTGTGGGCGACTTCGGCGGCGGCCGCGGCGCTGCGGGGGAACAGCGCTTGTTCGTATGAGGTGAGGGCGGACTCGATGTCGTCGGGGTGTGCGGCGAGGGCCTTTCCGAGTTCGGCACCGTCCTGCATGGCCAGGTTGGCGCCTTCGCCGTTGGGGGTTGACAGGTGGGCGGCGTCGCCGAGCAGGGTCACTCCCGGCACCCGGTCCCAGCGGTGCCCGACCGGCAGGGCGTGGAGGGGGCGCAGGACCGGCGCGGTCTGGCCGGCGGTGATCAGGGCGGTGAGTTCTGGTGCCCAGCCGTCGTACTCCTCCGCGATCCGCTCGGCGGCTGCGGCGGCATCGGTGAAATCGATGGTGGCGAACCAGTCCTGCGGCTTGGCCAGTGTGATGTGGGTGCGGAGGACCCCGCTCTTCTCCCGGTGAGCCACGAGCCACTTCCCGTGCCCGTCCGGGTCGAGCGCGACGAGTGTCCCGCCGCCGACCGCTGTCACGGCGGCCGGGTGCCGGGTGTCGGCGTCGTGCAGGTAGGTCTCGACGAAGGACCGGCCGACGTATTCGGGTGTGGCGTCGGAGAGCAGCGGTCGGACTCGTGACCATGCGCCGTCCGCGCCGACCAGCAGGTTCGTGACGACGGCGGCGCCGCCTGCGAAGGTCACCTCGTGGCGGCCCTCGGTGAGGGCGCGGACGCCAGTGGCCTTGCGGCCCCATCGGACGGTGCCGTCGGGGAGTGCGTCCAGCAGGATCTGTCGCAGCTCGCCGCGCTGCACCTCGGGGCTTTGGCCCGTGCCGTCGTCGGCCTTGTCGAACAGGACGGTTCCGTTGCGGTCCAGGAGCCGTATCGCTTGGTGGCCCTCCAGGACGAGGCCGCGGAACTCGTCCATCAGTCCGGCTGCCTTGAGGGCGAGTTGGCCGTTGTGGTCGTGGATGTCGAGCATCCCGCCCTGCGAACGCGCCGTCGGGGAGGACTCCGCCTCGTAGACCGTGACCGGGATGCCGTGGAGGTGCAGCACGCGGGCCAGGACGAGGCCGCCGAGTCCGGCGCCGATGATCGTGACAGGAGTGTGCATGGGGCTCCTTGCGTGTCGCACACCCGCCGGGTGGGCCCCGGCAGGATCGCTGGAAGGAAGGCAGCTCGCCGGGCCGTGAGACCGGGCAGGGAACGGCTCAGATGACGATGACCCGGCGCCCGCGCGTGTGACCGGCCCGGCTGTCGATGTGTGCCGCCGGGGCCTCGGCGAGCGGGTACGACTTCTCGACCGGGATGTGGAGCTTTCCCCGCGTGATGAGGCGGACGGCCTCGGCGAGCGCTTCCGGAACGTTCCCGGTCACGCCGGAGTACCGGGCACCGAGCTCCGGCGCACCCAGGTCGGCGATGGAGACCACCCTCCGCGGATCCCCGGTCAGCTCGACGAGCTCGCGGATCACGCCCGACCCGGCCAGATCGAGCGCCGCGTCAACCTGTCCGAGCCGCCGCACCCGCTCGACCCAGCCCTCGCCGTACGTCGTGGCGAGGGCGCCCAGGCTCCGCAGATACTCCTGATTCGCGGCTCCGGCCGTGCCGATCGCCGTGATGCCCCGCTCGCGGCAGATCTGGAGGACCGCCGATCCGACTCCCCCGGACGCGCCGCTGACCAGCAGCGTCTGCCCGGACCGCACACCGGCCTGACCGATGATGCGCAGCGCGGTCTCCACGACGGAGGGGTACCCGGCCGCCTCTTCGAAGGTCAGGCCCCCGGGCATACGGGCCCAGGCCGCGAGGACGGCGAACTCGGCATACGTGCTCGAGCCCCGCCCGAACACGCGGTCACCGACCTCGACCCCTTCGACGTGCTCGCCGACCTGGTCCACCACCCCGGCGGCGTCCTGCCCGACTCCGGCAGGCAACTCGACCGGGTGGACCTTCTGGAACTGGCCTTCACGGATCCGCCAGTCGACCGGGTTCACGCCCGCCGCCCGCACGGCGACGCGTATCCGGCCGGGGCCCGCATGGGGCTCCTCGGCGTCTTCGAGGTGGAGAACGTCGGGACCGCCGAACTCGGCGAAGCTCACTCTCTTCATGCGGCCGACCGTAACACTAACGGTTATTGTTTAGGAACTGCTATTCCTTTGGATTTGGTAGTGTCATCGACATGACCGTGCCGACGACCGGACGCCGCGAACGCAAGAAGGCCGCGACCCGCCAGAAGATCGCCGACACCGCCCTGCGGCTCTTCCTGGAGCGCGGGTACGAAGCGGTGGGCATCCGTGACGTGGCCGCCGAGGCCGACGTGGCCGTCACCACGCTCTTCTCCCACTTCGCCTCGAAAGAGGCCCTGGTGTTCGAGCAGGACGAGAACTTCGAGCAGCGCCTCACGCAGGCGGTCACCGGCCGGGGGCCGCACGAGCCACTCATCCCCGCGCTGCGCCGCGAGATCCAGGCCATGGTCCGGCACTGCACGGGGGACGGCGCCGCCCCGATCTACCGCATGATCGACGCGTCACGTGCCCTGCGCGAGTACGAGGAGTCGATGCGGCTGCGCCACGCGGAGTCGCTGGCCACGGCCCTCGTCGCCGATCCCGACCTGTCACAGAGCGAAACGGCCTGCCGGACGATCGCGAGGTTTGTGATCGACGCCTTTGCGCTGGCCCGCGAGGCGGCCGACCCGGAGGCCGCGCTGGACGAGATCTTTCAGATGATCGACGCGGCCTGGGAGGCTGCTGGCGAGCAGTGAATCCAGAGCCGGACGGGGCCCCAGCACGAACTCTGGTTCCGCCGACGCCCTCGTGCACCGGGGCTGGCTCGACATCGGCACGGCCGGCCGGCTGACCCTCACGGAACAGGGCCGCGAGGGCCTGGCGACGGCGAAGGAACACATGGACCGGGTGCGCGCGGAGCTCCTCGGCGACATCACGGCGGAGGAGTACGCGACTGCGGTCTCCGTGCTCCAGCGCGTCACCGACAACCTCGCCCAGGGCCTGTCGTGAAGGTGCTGGTCACAGCCATTCGTTGCTGGTCGCGACCAGCACGGTCGCCTCGTGGCGAACGGCAAGCCTGTCGTATCTCGTTGCCACCGCGCGGTGGTGGTTGAGTCGATTGATCCCGCATTCGACCGCGTGACGTTCGCGGTGGTCGGTCTTGTCGAACTTCGGCGGCCGACCGCCGCGGAGCCAAGCTTCTGCCGGTTGCGAATCCGGTCCGCGGGGACCGGGATCGCGTCCGAGCCCGTGATCGGCCGGCTCACTGAAGATTCCACCGGGCGGCTCCTTCCGGAGATCCCCGTTACCTTCTTCGTGGCCCCGCAACGGGGCTCCCGGCCTCCGATCCCAGCATGACGTAGATCCCCAGTCGACCATGATCGAAAAGGTGGAGTCACCGGGCTTCGGAGGCATTGGCAGACCGCTGATAGGGGCATGACCGCCGAACCCGTCCCGGGTGAGGCAGGCTCTTCGTAACGTGGATGCCGGCACGCTGATGCCACACAGGCCCTTGTCGCGGAACGGTTCGCACCAGACCGCCGCGCACCGGCAGCCTCCGTGATTGAGCAGGCCACACACGAGTTCCCCAACTTCGACGACACCATCATGGAGCTCTGTCGCTGAACCCGATCGCGCGAGACACGAACCACGTCAGTGGGGACGGGACACCACAGAACGTCCATAGCTGCCAGGCCATGTTTCCGTGTGCGAGCGTGCGCGTACTCCGAACCAGGTACCGCGAAACCACGTTCTCCGACGCGGGAAACAAGCAGCTCGACGAGAAACCCACCTGGCACCAACTGCCGACCGCCCAGAGCGGGCAGGCCACCCCCCTGGTCGACGGAGGAGCGCTTCAGCTACGGCGGCCATGCCCCGCCATCGAACGGCTCGCCGCCGCAATCAGCACGGCGAAGAAGCTCGCCCCTCTCCCACCCGCCGTGGTCCACCGGTCATCACGAGCCCGCACCCGGCCGAATGCCTGCTCTGCCGTCGGATCCTGACGGACCGTTTCCAGTCGCCGACGCCATGCCCAGTACGCTTGTCCCGCTGCGGCACCCCCACCACCACGCGCGCCCGACACGGTGACGTACGGCCTGCGGCGGTTGAGTCGTCTCACAACATGAGGATGAAACGCAGATGCTGCTAGCTGGCCGCTACCGGCTGCACGCCCCGATCGGACGGGGTGCGATGGGGGAAGTCTGGCGGGCATTCGACGAGATGCTCGGCAGACCAGTGGCCGTGAAACTCCTGCTCACCCACGAGTCCGATCTCACCGCCGCCTCCCGTTTCCGCCTGGAGGCACAGACCGCCGGCCAGCTCAACCACCCTTATGTGGTCGGTGTTCTCGACTTCGGAGACCACGAAGGCCGCCCCTACCTCGTGATGGAGCTGGTCGAGGGCGACAGCCTCGCCCGTCGCCTCGACTCCACCGGCCCACTCGCCGCCGAACGCGTCGCCCGCATCGTCGCCCAGGCCGCGGCCGGACTCGCAGCAGCCCACCACCAGGGCATCGTGCACCGGGACATCAAGCCCGGCAACCTCCTCCTGGACCCCGACGACACCCTCAAAATCGGCGACTTCGGTATCGCGCGCTTCCTCGACGACCCCGCCACCGCGCTCACCGTCGCCGGACAGATCGTCGGCACCAGCCTCTATCTCGCACCTGAGCGCGCCCTGGGCCGGCCCGCCAGCCCGGCCTCCGACGTGTACTCCCTCGGCTGCGTCCTGTACCAACTACTCGTCGGAGACCCGCCCTTCCAGGCCGACACTGCCCTCGCGATCCTCCACCAGCACCTGGAAGCCGCCCCCGTACCGCCCCGGCAGCTCGGCGCCCAGATGCCGCCCGCCTTCGAGAACTACCTGCTCAGCCTTCTCGCCAAGCAACCCGAGGACCGACCCACCGCACAGCAGGCCGCCAACTGGTTCGCCTCGGACGCATGGCTGGGGAACCCCGAGCCCCTGCCCGCCGCCGCACCGTCACCCCAGCGGCAGTCAGTGCCTCCGGGCCAGCCAGCACCACCTCGACCGCTCGGTCAGGACCGCGCTCCCGCAGCCGGTCCAAGCCCCGCGACCACGTACATGCTGCCGAGCGCCACCGGACGTACCGACCGCGCCCGGCACCGTCCCGCCGTTCGCGAGCTCCTGTCAGCACGGCCGAAGGTGCTGGGAATCGTCGCCGGAGCGACGGCCTTCCTGGCCGCCATGCTCATCGGCATGGTCTGGTTCGCCCCCGACCGCAGCTCAGCGGAGACCCCACGAACGGACCCGCCACCCACGATGCGTCCCGCTCCCACAACGCCGTCAGCCCCGGAGCCCAGTACGGCCCGAACAACGACCCGTGGAGTCGACGACGGCTACTCCGACGCGGAGGACAAGCCCCAGAGGGAAGAGCGGACGAAGAGGGAGGAAGAGAGGAGAAAGGGGGGAAAGGGTTACAAATGAGAGCAAACGTAGGAAGGTCACGACGAGGACTGACCTGGGCTCCATGAGTCAGCCCCTGGCCGGAGGCCACCGGCGAGCCAACAGCGCCGCATGGAGGCCGATGATCTCGACGGAATCGATCCCACTTGTAGTCAAGTGATTCCGGATACGAGGCACAGCAAACCTGCGCACACCGGGAGAGGCGTCGACATCGCGTTCCTCTCCTTCGGCCGACAGAGCAATGCGGCCCAGTTCAGCAGCGGTGGAGCGGATGGACACCTTCTCCACTGGAGCAGCCCGCGAGCTTCTGCGCACTGCTCGTGGACTTCGTGAACCACATCCCGAAGCCGGCACCCCCGTGCGAGGAGCCACCGGGCCGCAACAACCTCGTAGAAGCCGGAGGCACGTGCGTTCTGCGCGCGTGGTGCAGCCCTGCCGAGGAGAGCTGAGTGATCGCTTCAGGTGCTTTCAAAGACGTGTCGCGGCCTGGACGAGGCCGGCGACGGCTCGGGACCGACTGTGGGGCGGCCATGCGATCAGGGTCGTCACCGTCGGTGCGTCAAGCACCGGCACGGCGGCGAGGTCGTCGCGCAGTTGGGCTCGGCACGACTCCGGCGCGATCCAGCAAGCGCGGCCGAGCGCGGTCAGCTGGAGCAGCTGCGCGTGGTCCCGAACCTGCGGACCGGGGCCGTCCGGGTACGTGCCGTCTCGGCCGGGCCAGCGCGGCATCGGCAGGCCGGGCAGCTCGGTGACATCGGTCAGCCGCACGTGGGTCCGGGCGGTGAGGGGATGCCCGGCCGGCAGGATCACGACCTGTCCCTCCGTGCGGAGTTCTTCGGTGTCGAACCCGACTGTTGAGTCGAACGGCCGGTGCAGCAGGGCCACGTCGGCCCGGCCGTCGCGCAGCAGTCGTTCCTGCTCGGCGGGGCCGCACAGGAGCAGGTCGACGGTGACCGCATCGGGTTCGGCTGCGTAGGCGTCGAGCAGTTTCGCCAGCAGTTCGCTGGACGCGCCGGCCTTCGTGGCGAGGACCACGCCGGCGTGGCCGGCCGCGGCGAGGGCGGCGCGACGGGTGCGACGCTCGGCGGCCTCGACCGCGTCCAGCGCCGCTCGGGCCTCCCGCAGGAGCACCGACCCGGCCTCCGTCAGGGTGACCGTGCGGCTGGTGCGTTCCAGCAGCGCCGCCCCGAGACGTCGTTCGAGTTGGTGGATCGCCCGCGACAGCGGGGGCTGCGCGATCCCGAGCCGCTGCGCGGCCCTCCCGAAGTGCAGCTCCTCGGCGACGGCGACGAAGTACCTCAACTCCCGTGTCTCCACGCTGTCATGGTACCGACCCCCACCAGTATCGATACCCACGCGGTATCGCTGCCCACCCAATCGGTGTTGGCCGGCTCCCGCTGCTCCCGGACAGGATTGGCCGCATGAGTGAACAGACGATCGCGCTGGTGACCGGCGCGAACAAGGGAATCGGGTATGAGATCGCGGCCGGTCTGGGCGCCCTCGGTTGGAAGGTTGGTGTCGGCGCCCGGGACGAGGAGCGTCGCGAGGGCGCCGTGGCGAAGCTGCGGGCGGCTGGCGTCGACGCGTTCGGCGTACCGCTCGACGTGACCGACGACGCGAGCGTGACCGCAGCCGCCGGGCTGATCGAGGACCGCGCCGGACGCCTCGACGTGCTCGTCAACAACGCCGGGATAACCGGCGGCGCGCCACAGATGCCCACCACCGTCGACGTCGCGACGGTGCGAGCGGCCGTGGAGACCAACGTGCTCGGCGTCATCCGCGTCACCAACGCGATGCTGCCCTTGCTACGCCGCTCGGCGTCGCCGCGGATCGTGAACATGTCCAGCAGTGTCGGCTCCCTCACCCGGCAGACCACTCCCGGCGCCGAAACAGGCCCGATCGCCGTCGCCTACGCGCCGTCGAAGACCTTCCTCAACGCCGTCACCGTCCAGTACGCCAAGGAGCTGCGCGACACGAACATCCTGATCAACGCCGCCTGCCCCGGCTTCTGCGCAACCGACCTCAACGGCTTTCGCGGCGTGCGCACCCCGGAGCAGGGCGCGGCGATCGCGATCCGGCTCGCGACCCTGCCCGATGACGGCTCCACCGGCGGCTTCTTCGACGACGCGGGGGAAGTGCCCTGGTGACCCGAATGCCGGTGAACGGCATTGACGCACCATCGACCACAGGGGCCCATACGTATCTTCTTGACCGGCGCGTCCGGCCGGATCGGCTCCGCCGTCGTCCCCGAGCTGGACGAGGCCGACGACGGCAGGCAGGAGTGAGCGTCAGGAGCCCACCAGATCACTCCGTTACCGGCAGGCACTCGGCGAGCAGGTCGACGATGTCGCACCAGGCCCGCTGTGCGTGCAGCGGGTGGTAGCCGACGCCGGGGCGCACGGTGTGGTCGACCGTTGGGTGGTGGAAGGCGTGCAGGGCTCCGCCGTAGACCACGAGGCGCCAGTCGACGCCCGCGGCCTGCATCTCGGCGGTGAACGCCTCCCGTTGCGCGGGCGCCATGATCAGGTCTTCCGACCCGACCCCGGCCCATACCGGGCAGCGGATATGCGCCGCCTCGCCCGGTCGGCCCGTGATCAGCCCGTTGACTGTCGCGATCGCGCGCAGGTCGACGCCGTCGCGCCCGAGTTCCAGCGCGATGGCGCCCCCGGTGCCGTAGCCGACGGCGGCGATCCGGTCGGGGTCGGTCCGCGGTTCGCCACGCAACACGTCGAGCGCCGCGTGGCCGATGCCCCGCATCCGGTCGGGGTCGGCGAGCAGCGGCATGCAACGGGCCAGCATCTCCTCGGGGTCGCCCAAATAGCGCCCGCCGTGGAGGTCGAAGGCCAGCGCCACGTATCCCAGCTCGGCCAGGGCATCGGCCCGGCGGCGCTCGACGTCGCTGAGCCCCGTCCCCTCGGGCCCGATCAGGACTGCGGGCCGGCGGTCGGCACCGGCGGGGAGCGCGAGGTGTCCGATCATCGTCAAGCCGTCGGCCTGGTATTCGACCGTACGCGTTGTGAACGTCGTCATGAGACTGGACTGTAGTTGCCGTCGAGCCCGGCCGGACCGGTGTTCACTGCTGGCAGACGGTGGCCTGTCCCGCACCGCTCACCGAGCCGGCGGCCAACCCGGCTCGTGCCGCCGTCACTTCCGTGACTTCCGTGCGACCCACAAGACGACCCCTTGCACATGTCATGTCGTGCACCTCTGTTCTGGCCGCCAGTCCCCGGAACAGAAGAGACCCGACTCCGTCACTCCCATTACGCGACTGCGTTGCGCGCCATACCCCCGTCCGTGCATCCAGGCGGCGCGGCGGGACGCAGGTGGATCCGTGTGACCCGCTACGAGGGGCTCACCGAACGACCGTCGCCACGAAGGGACATGCGTACCGACCGACATCGACTTCCCTTCGTTGCGCGAGCCAGACCGTTGCGCGAGCCAGGCCAGACCGCGGCCGTCTTCGACCGGGCCGCTCGACTTGGTCCCCAGCGTTCACGGCGTGGTACACGGTGCTCCCGACGCAGCCGGACCATCGCCCCGGGTCCGACATGTGTTGCAATGGTTGAGTGAAGTTTGAGCATGACAACATGGTCGGGGTCCGTCTGGCCGTTTCGCTGGTGAATCTCGAGTCGAGTGGTTCCTGGGGGGCCGAGGCGCTGGAGCGGGCACTGCGGGAGCATGCGATCCGGCGTTCGCGTGTCACTGGCTCGGCCGGTGAGGAGATCAGGGCGTGGTCGCGGCGTTTGAGGCCCGTTTTCGAGGCTGCCTCGCAGGGCGAACGGTGCGAGATGATCAACGCTCTGCTCGCGGAGGGCGCTGGCAGCGTGTACCTGACCACGCATGACGACTTGCGGCCGCATCTGCACTTCGCACCGGACGGCCAGGACGTCCGAAGCCGTGTGAAAGCCGTGACCGCAGGAGCTCTGGCCATCTTCACCATGGAGGCCGAGGGGGAACGGCTGGGCGTCTGCGCTCTGGACTCCTGCCGGACCGCCTTCGTCGACACCAGCCGCAACGGTCGCCGCGCCTACTGCTGCGCGCGCTGCGCCAACACCGATGCGGTCCGCCGCCACCGCATGAAGCGACGCTAGGTTGCAGGCGCTGTGTGCCAGACCAGTGCCAGGACGAGCGGGACGGCGGCGATGCCCAGAAGTGTCTGCGTCGCGGTGATCCCGGCCATCAGCGGTGCGTCGCCGCCGAGTTGCCTCGCCATGATGTACGAGGACGATGCCGTGGGCAGAGCCTGGAAGAGCACGGCGATGATCAGCGCCTGGGAGTCCAGGCCGACCGTCCGAGCCGCCAGGAAGGTCGCGGCGGGCATGAGAGCGAACTTGACGGATGACGACGTGAGGATCGGCGCCGTCCACGACCGTGCCGCACCGAACCGCAGCGCGGCGCCGATGCACAGCAGCCCCAGCGGCATCGAGGCGGCTCCGAGTGCCCGGAGCGCCGGCTCGATGCCCGGCGGCAGGCGCAGATCGAGTGCCTGGAGGAGGATGCCTGCTGCGCAGGCGAGGATGAGCGGGTTGGTCACCAGCTGTTTGACGATGCCCGTAAGGCGCAGGCGTGCGCTCCCGAACCGCGCGAAGACCAGCACGCACAGGACATTGACCGTGGGTACGATCGCCGCGTTGCAGACCGCGGCGGTGGCGACGCCCTGGGTGCCGTACAGGCCTGCGGCGATGGTCACGCCGATGTAGTTGTTGAACCTGACGCTGCCCTGGAACACCGAGGTGAAGCCGTCGTGCTTCAGGCGCATCATGGGCCTGAAGGCGATGACCAGCACGGCGACTGCCACCGTGGACGCGATCAGAGTGCCTGCCAGGGCCCGTACCGGCAGTTTGTCGGTGTCGGCCGTCGCCAGGCCGTGCAGGAACAGGGCCGGCAGCAGCACGTGATAGCCGAGGCGCTCGGCTTCGGACCAGAAGCCCTCGGCCGTGATCACCGATCGCCTGAGCGCGTGACCCAGCGCGATCATCAGGATGACCGGGATCAGCGCCTCGACGGTCAGTGCGATCACGTCGGGATCCCGTCCAGCGTGGCGACAGCGGCGATCTGGCTGACGGTCGCCGTCTGCGTGCAGTTCTGCGTCTGTACGGCGGTGATGCGACGGCCTTCCGCGCGGTACTCGACCGCGCGGTGGGCCCTCTCCAGGACGGGTGAACTGGAAGGTGCCACCGGGCCGCCAGTCACCGGTCATCCCTGCCCAAGGCGAACGGAACATCCGTAGAACCGCTGGCCGTTCCGTCTCGCTGGTGGGGGTGGGAAGAGCCGGTGCCCTGGGCACTGGGTGTCGAAGAGTGCATGCCGACAGGCTGCGGTAACACCGCCAGGCATGACAACCATTACAGGGTTTCCGTGAGAGGACCCAGCAGGACGGGCCCCCAAAGCAGCCGTGAGCCAGATCACGGTTGAGGTTGACCTTGGGGCGGGGTGGAAGCTCGTCGCAGCGGCGCGACGCATCCGGACATGACAGATTTGAAGGAGCAGAACACCATGCCCAACATCCTTTCCGACCAGGACAAGAGCACCCTTCGGACCGCCGCGTACGGTGCCCTGTCGCTGATGGCCGCCGCCACCGACTCGCCCCGCAAGGCCGCCACGAGTGCCTCGATCGCCCTGACGTCGGCGACCGGTCTGGTCGGGCACGTGCTCGCCGCGAAGGCCAAGGACATCGAACTGAAGGCCAGGACCGTCGCCGAACTCGCCGACCGGGTACTGCCGGCCCTGACCGCAGCCATGAAGCTGCTCGGCAAGCAAGCTCCGGCAGAAGCCGACAACTTCCGCAGCACCATCCTCCTCGCCGTCGAAGCCGCCCAGGTCCACCCGGACAAGCCCAGCACCACCACGGCCGAGATGGCCCGAAAGATCACTGCCGCCCTCGACGCCGCTGCCGGGCAGGATCGCCCGGAGCTGCAAAAAGCGATCGAGGAGATCGTCGATTCCGGTTTCGTCGGGGTGTCGCTGCGCGTGCACGATGAGCGGGGCGAGTGGGTCGGCAGCGCCGGGGCGGCCGAGCTGGGCGGGGCCGCGAAGCCGCCGACGAACGGGCATGTCCGGATCGGCAGCAACACCAAGACCTTCACCGCGACCCTGGTGCTGCAACTGGTGGCCGAAGGAAAGATCGGACTGGACATCCCGGCGGCGGACTATCTTCCCGAGTTCGGGCTGGACGAGCGGATCACGGTGCGGATGCTGTTGCAGCACACCAGCGGGGTGTTCAACTTCAGCGGCGAGGTCTACGACGACGGGACGGTCGCGCTGGGGATCCCCATCCCCTACAGCACCACGGGTCAGGAGTGGGTGGACAACCGGTTCAAGTCCTACCAGCCCGAGGAGCTGGTACGGCTGGCGCTGTCCAAGCCGGCACGGTTCGAGCCGGGGACGGACTGGAGCTACTCCAACACCAACTACGTGCTGGCCAGGCTGCTGATCGAGAAGGTCACCGGCCGCTCGTGCGCCGAAGTGACCCAGGAGCGGATCCTGGGGCCGCTCGGCCTGTCGGGCACCGTGGTGCCGGACACCTCACCGGAGATCCCCGAACCGCACGCCCACGCCTACTACCGGTACGAGGACGCCGGCCGGCAGAAGACGGTCGACGTCACCCGCCACAACCCCTCCTGGATCTCCGCCGGCGGTGACATGATCTCCACCACCCAGGACCTCCACACGTTCATCTCCGCGCTGGTGGGCGGCGAGCTCCTGCCGGCCAAGCTGCTGGCCGAGATGTGCACGCCGCATCCCAAGAGCGGCTTCGGCCTGGGCTTGCGCGTGCAGGACGCGGGCCCCGACGGCGGCACCGTCCTCTTCCACAACGGCGCCTCCGTGGGCCACGCGGCGCTGATGTACAGCACGCCCGACGGCAGCAAGACCCTGACCGCCGCACTGAACTGCGTGGACGACGCCGATCTGTCCATAGGCGAGGCGTTCCAGAAGGCGATGCAGAGGCTCGTCAACGAGGTGTTCTGCGACGGGCAGGCCGATCCGGCCCAGCCGACGGACTGAACGCCCGGGGACCCGTTCGCCTTGAGGGTCGACCCCTTCCGATCGTGCATCGGGTAGAACGCGAACCGGGCCACGCCGAGCTCAACGAGCTCGGCGTGGCCGGTCCACACGCTCGGTTGTGGTTCGCGTAGTGGCCGACCGCGAGCACAAGGCAGGCTGAGCAGAAGAAGAACGGAGCACCGGGCTGTGGTCGTCTCCTGGCTGGGGATGTCACTCCGACGAGTGCTACCAGGGCACCGGCCGATCCTGGTAGTTGAGGAATTTCAGGCCCGGTTCACCGCCGTGGCGGTCGATCGTGTCCACCACGCCCGGGACGGACTGGTCGATGGTCAGAGGTGCGTCCGGTCCGCCGAGTTCGGTGCGGACATGGCCAGGACAGATGAGCAGCAGAGTGTGCCTGGCGTCGGCGTAGCGGGCGGCGTAGCTGCGCATCAGCTGGTTCAGGGCGGACTTGCCGGCGCGGTAGACGTCGTGACCGCCGTGGGTGTTCAGGCTGAGGCTGCCTTGGCGCGAGGACATGACGCCGATGGTCCCGGTCGGCGCGACCAGCGAGCGGAAGGATTCGACCACGCGCATCGGGCTGAGCGCATTGGTGACCATGACCTCGACGAACATCTCCGTCGGGACCTCGCCGACGGGAATGTCGCCCCGCGTGATGGCGGCGTTGACGAACAGCAGGTCCAGGGTGCGCTCCGCCAGGCGTTCGCGTAGCGCGGCGATCTCCTCCGGCTCCGTCATGTCCAGCGACTCGACGGTGACGCGACCATCCGATGCCTCGGCCAGGTCGTGCAGGCCGGTGCGCCGATCGCCCCGGACCGTCCCGATGACGTCCCAACCCCGCTGCACGTACTCGGTGGCCAGGCCGAGCCCGAGGGTCCGGGACGCCCCGACGATGAGCGCGGTCCCGGCGCTCATGCCCGGACCGCCGGCTTGAGGACCTGCTCACACCACTCGCGGAAGGTCGTCGGGCTCGCGGTCTGCGGGGTGCGCCGCACCCCGTCGTCGAGGCCCTCGTCCTTGGCCCGCATCATGTCGAGGTAGCCCTGCACGAGCGCGTCCCCGGTGCCGTGTCCGGCGAGTGAGGTGCCGAATGCGTCGAGCGTCTGCCGCTCGTAGCGGATCGGGCGGCCGAGCACCTCGGACATGATGCGCGCCAGGTCGTTCGGCGAAAGGTCCTCGGGGCCCAGTACCGGGACCTCGCCCGTCCCCGTCCACGAGCGGTCGAGCAGGAGGTCGGCGGCGGCCGCGGCGATGTCCCGGGTGGCGGCCGTCGGTGCCTTGCGGTCAGCGGTGACGGTACCGGTGAACACGCCGTCGTCGCGGATCGAGGCGACCTGCCACAGCAGGTTGTCGATGAAGGTCGGGTTGGCGAGCGCCCGGTAGGCCACGCCCGTACTCGCGATGAGGTCGTCCATGGCCAGCGACGCCGTCACGTGCCCGGCGCGGCCGGCGACGGGGGTGCCCCGGCCGAGCGCCGAGACACCGACGACGTGTCCGACTCCGTGGGTCGTGAACGCCTTCGCGGCAGCGCGGGTGAACCCGGAGTACGTGGCGTCCAGGCTCTGCGCCTGTGGGTTCGGCGGGACCAGCCAGAAGACGGCGTCCGCACCGGCGAAGGCCCGGTCGACGACCTCGGCGTCGCCGTGCGAGCCGGTGACGACGTCGACGCGGGCGCGGACCACGTCGGGAAGTTTCCCGGGGTCGCGCACGATGACGCGCAGCTCCTCGCCGCGCGTGCGGGTCTCGCCGAGGAGGATCTCCAGGAGCCGGCCGCCGATCTGGCCGGTGGGAGCGGTAATGACGATCATGCGTCAAGTCTTGGGGCGGCCATCCGTGGCGTCCAATACCCTTCCCGACAATTGATACCTTCAGGGCATGGATCTCGATCTGCGCAAGCTCCGCTACTTCGCCACGGTGGCCGAGCACCGGCACTTCGGCCGGGCGGCGGAGCAGCTCTACATCACCCAGCCGGTTCTCAGTCGTCAGATCAGGTCTTTCGAGCGGGAGTTGGGGTGCGCACTGCTCGTGCGGACCACCCGCAGCGTGGAGCTGACCGCCGCCGGGACTCAGCTCTACGAGGAGGCGCAGCTGATCCTCCCGTCGGTCACCGCGGCGGTGCGGCGCGTGCACGACGTCGATCAGGGCGCCCAACGGCTCGTGGTCGCCTTCTCCCCCGGGCTCCATGTGTCGGATGCGATCCGGGCGTTCGCGTCGCGCCACCCGGACGTCGAGACCGACGTCGTCCCGGCACGCTGGTGGGAGCAGGACCGGCCGCTCCGGGACGGCCGTGCCCAAGTCGGTTACCTGCGGCGGCCATTCGACGATTCGGGCTTGCGCACCATTGCCATCGGCCACGAGCCCAGGGTCGCCTGCATGCCCGTGGCGCACCCACTGGCGGGCCGTCAGGAACTCACCACCGCAGACCTCGACGGCGAGCGGATGCTCGACATACCAAAGCGGCGGACAGCGTCGCTTGAAGAGAAGTTCGAGCTCATCGCCTCCGGGCACGGCATCGCGCTCATCCCGTTGAGCGTCGCGCGGTCCTACTCCCGCCCCGACCTCACCCACCTCCCCGTCACAGATGCCCCAGGGATGGAGACTTGCCTGGCGGTCGCAGCGGACCGGCGCGAGAAGCTGCTGGGCGACTTCCTGGAGATCGCCACCGCGACACTGCGGCACACCTGAGCCGCGATGCCCGATGCGGCGCCAAGGGATGCCCGATGGGTCACGGACCGCCCGGCCCGTGACCCATCAGGACCGTGCCTAATGCAGGCGGGCCGCTGTGCTGCTCGGTACCGGGAGCGGGACTGCGGCGCAGGTGGTGTCGGTGGCCGGGACCGCTCCGTGCAGGAGGTAGCCCTCGACCAGGTCGTCGACGCAGGCGTTGTGGCTTTGGAACTGCCCGTGGTCGCCGCCGCCGAGGACCGTCACCAGGCGCGAGCCGGGCAGGGCCCAGTGGTCGCGCAGTGCCCCCTCGTAGTACGTGGCGGGGTCGTGAACCGAGTTCAGCATGAGCACGGGGGGCAGGCCCCGTCCGGTGACCTGGATGTGTGGCGCGCGGGAGTGCGGCCAGGCGGCGCAGACCGAGGCGAAGGCCAACGAACGGGCGCCCACCAGCGGGTACTTGCGCGTGGCGCGGTCGCTCTGCGCGATCCAGTAATCGGCGCTGCGGTTCCAGGGAGTGTCGTTGCAGACGACGGAGAGGAAGTCCGCGACGAAGTCGGCGTCCATGGGATGTGCCATCGCCGCGGCGAGGGCCTTCTGGGCGGCGGGCGGTGCGGTATCGGGGTGTTCCAGGACCGTCAGGGCCGAGGCGAGCTTCTCGAAGCCCGGGTCGGCCTGGTAGATCGCGTTGCTGGTGGCGACGTCCAGTTGGTCGGGGGTGATGGTCGTCCCGTCGAGGACCAGTGGGTGCTCGTGCAGTCCGCGGCGCAGGCGTTCGAAGGATGCCTTGGCCTCCGCGCGAGTGCGACCCTGGTGGTAGACGTTGTCGTTCTTCGCCAGCCAGGGGAGGAAGTCCTGTTCGAACCGGCGCTGGAAGCTCATCGGCTGGACTTCCATGAACGACTGCCAGGAGCCGGTGTAGTCGATGTTGCTGTCGAGGACCATGCGCTGCACGCGGTGGGGGAACTCGGTCGCGTAGTAGGCACCGAGGAGGGTGGCGTAGGACGGACCGTAGTAGGAGATCTTGTCGACCCCGAGGAGGGATCGGTAGAGGTCCATGTCGTGCACGGCCTGGTCGGTGGTGATGAACGGCAGCAGGCCGCCGGAGTGGCGTTCGCAGTCGCGGACGAAGGCGCGTGCCCGGGCGAAGGTCTGCCGGATCGCGTCGGTGGACCGGACGCGTTTGTCGCCGGAGAAGTAGGCGTCAACCGTCGGCTGGTCGGCACAGGTCACCTTGGTGCTGCTGCCGACACCACGCTGGTCGAAGCCGACGATGTCGTAAGCGGCGGCGAGCTTGGGTGCGTAGGCCGCCAGTCCTGCGGGCCGCTTGAGGCCCGAGGCTCCGGGGCCGCCGGCGGCCATCATCAACACGCCGCGCCGTCCGGCCGGATCGGTTGCCCGGTGTCGGGAGACCGCCACGGTGAGGCTGGGCCCCTGTTCCGGGTGGTGCCAGTCCCGTGGGACGGACATGGCCGCGCACTCCAGCGCACCAGAGGCACAGGGCTGCCAGTCGAGCTTCTGGTTCAGGTATCGGGTCGGCGTGCGCACGGCGCCCGACGGGGAGGCGTCGGCAGCCGTGGCGCTGTTCGTCCCGGCGAGCGGCAGGGCTGCTGCTGCGAGCAGCGTGGACGCGGCAACAGCCGCCCAGCGCACGGATTTCCTGGGTATGGGCACGGTTTCCCCTCTGAGGAGTGTCGGTCCCTTCGATACTCGGCGGCCCGAACCTGGTGATCAATGAAGCCACTTTCCGGATCAGGGGTGGTGCTGGTGCCACCCCTGACCCCGCGCCTGCCCCGGCTCCTGCCCCCGCCCCGCCCGTTGAGGGCGGCGGGCGACAATGTCGTAGTGCACTGCAAAACGGGAGTGCGATTAGACTTCGCGCCATGAGTGAAGGGCTGCGGGAGCGCAAGAAGCGGCAGACGCGGCAGCGTATCTCCGAGACGGCCCTCGCCCTGTTCGTGGCGCGGGGCTTCGACAACGTCACCATCGCCGAGGTCGCCGCGGCGGCGGACGTCTCGGTCAACACGCTGTACAACTACTACGAGGCCAAGGAAGACCTCGTGCTGCCGCCGGACGAGGCGTCCCCGCAGCGGCTGGCCGACATCGTGCGCGCCCGCCGGCCCGGAGAGTCCGCGGCGGGGGCCGTGCTCGCCCGGCTCCGGGACGAACTGCGGCGCCGCGACCGCGCGGTGGGCCTGACCGCGGGCTTCGGCCCGGTGTTCGAGATGATGCGGGCCGCCCCGACGCTCACCGCCCGCCTGGAGCACCTCGGCCGGCAGATGACCGAGGCGCTCACCGCGGTCCTGGTCGAGGAGACCGGGGCCCGGCCCGACGACCAGACGCCGCGCGTGGTGGCCAGCCAGATCGGCTGGTTCCACTCGCTGGTCTACAGCGAGATCGGCCGGCGCATCGTGGCGGGCGAGAAGCCCGCCACGATCGCCACGGCCCTGCTGGAGCTCCTCGACCTCGTCGAGGAGATGCTGGGCGGACCTGCGCTCGCCTACGCCACGCGCGAGGACTGAACGACCCGGCACGTCCGCCCCCGGCATGTGCGGGGGCGGATGTGCCGTCGTGGTGTCAGCGCGGCGGCAATCTCAGCGCAGTGGCAGCGTCAGCTCGGACGGGTCGGTCGCGGTGGAGCCGAACGACACGGTGCTCCCCCGCGGCGTACGGCCCCCGTACAGCGGGTCCTTGGTGTCCACGACCAGCGCCAGCCGGTGCCCGGCGGGCAGGTCGTAGGCGGTGGTGAAGAGGGATACGTCGAGGGGGAAGGCACGCCCCGGCCGCTGGCCGGACCAGCTCTGCGGGGCGTGCGAGATCAGCTTCCCCACGCCCAGCGCGTTCACGTCGTAGAGATAGGCGAACGCGGTGCCCTGCGCCGCGGAGGCGGTGACCGTCGTGTGCAACCGCGCGGCACCACGGATGTGCTGCACCGCCGCACCGGGGTCCGACTGCCACACGGCAGCGGAGCGACGGGGCAGCAGCGGGACCACGACGGTCGGCGGCAGGGCGGCGACCTGGTCGAGCAGCCCGGACAGTACGGCCACCCCGCCGTCGGCCCCCGAATCCGTGCCACCGGCGACCTGCTTCCGCCAGCCGGTCCCGGCCGTTCCGCCCAGCGCTCCGGTGCCCAGGAGGTTCGGGGCGCCCAGACGCAGGTGTGCGGTCCGCGAGCTGACGGCCCGCCAGTCCGGATAGCTCTCCTGCGTACCGCTCGGCCGGACGTCCAGTTGCACGGGCCGGTCGGCAGCGGCACGGCCGCCGGTGCCCTTGAGGTGCCGGTCGAGCCAACGGTGCGCGCTCGCCCAGGTGGCGTTGTCCAGCCCCAGCATTCCCGTCAGCTCCTGGGTCGCGTGGTCCCCGGGGCGCAGTTCGAGCCGCTTGGGCACGGTGAGCCGCTGGTAGAAGTCGGTCATCTGGCTGGGGTTGAAGACGCTGTCGCCCCAGGCGTTGGCCAGGAAGACGGCGGTGCCGTGGGCGTTGATGCGGTCCACGTACGTGGCCGGGGACCGGGTGCGGGCCCATGCCACGACCTTCGGGAGGTCGCGGTCGGCGTAGAGGTCCGCCAGCATCCGCGCGAACTCCGGGCTCCGGCGGCCGGTGGGCGTCTGGATGGCGGCGAGCAGCGCGGCGGCCTGGAGGTGCCGGGTCCGGCCGCTGTAGAGCGAGTCGGCCAGGTCGCCCCAGCCGCTCAACGAGGCCACCGCCTTGATCCGCGGGTCGAAGGCGGCACCCAGCAGGGTGAGGCCGCCGCCCAGCGAGAGCCCCAGCATGCCGATGTGCCGGCGGTCGGCCGGCGTGTGGGCGAGCGCCCAGTCGATCACCGCGGACAGATCGGCCACGTCCTTGGGCCCCGCCACGTCGACCTCCCCACCGGAGCGCCAGAAGCCGCGCACGGTGTAGGTGACGGCGACATAGCCCTCGGCGGCCAGTTGCCTGCCCTGGGCGACGTACTCCAGGTCGTTCTGGCCCCAGCTGGCCGGCTGCACGACCAGCGGGTGGCGGCCCGCGCGGTCGGCGCCGGGGGTGCCGGGAGCCGGGGTGAACACGTTCGCCTTGAGGACGATGCCGTCCTTCATGGGGATGTCGACCATACGGAACGAGGGCGCGGTGTGTGCGGCGGCGGTGGTCGCGGAGCGGGCCGGCGGGGCCGCGGACGCGGGTTGCGTGGCGAGCCCACCGCTGAGCGCAAGTGCCATCACCAGCACGGCAGTTGTCGTCCTGCGCCGGCCGTGCTGCCTGCCGGGAAAACGGCGGGGTCGCGCCATCGTTGCTCCATCGGGATCTGACCGCGGTGCCACAGCGGCACTCGTCTCGTGCGGTGGTTGGGAGCGTACGGGCGCGCCATCGGCCCGGGTGAGATCATGATCAGCCAAAAATTACCCGCGGGTAACGCCGTGTCGGCCACGGCCGCCCGGCCCGTCCTCGGAGGCAGGTTTCGGTGTCCGGACCGTCGGCGGGCTACCCGAGGGGGCGGCGGTCGACCGGAGTGAGCGGGGCGCGGGTGGCCACCTCCGTACGGCGCGCGCCGGACCACGGGGCCGGCACCGCCTCGATGGCGCGCGCCAGTTGGTGGGCGAGCGGCTCGTAGTTGACCCGCCAGCCGCGGAAGTGCGGCCACGCCTCCTCCGGTGTGCGTTCCATCGGATAGCCCTGGGCCGTCATGCGGTCCACGCCCCGCAGAAAGTCCTGGTAGTCCAGCCGCAGCACATCGTCCGGGTGGGGGTCGCGGTCGTAGGGGATGGACTCGATGTCGGCGATCTCGCGCAGGCACATGAAGCCCGCCCGCAGCGCCATCCGCGCCTGGGCCTGCGACTGCGAGGGGTTGAAGGCCAGTTGCAGGGCCGCGGCGTCCATCACGGACAGCAGGGCGATCAGCCAGTTGCGGTGCGCCTTCGGGGAGCGGAAGTGGACCAGGATCGGGTAGGTGGTGTGGCTCTCGCTCACCCCGGCACTCCACCGCTCCCACGTGCGGAAGAGCTCGGTGAGTTGGTCCAGCAGTCCCACCTGCGCGTAGCGGGCGAGGATCTCCGGCCCCCACGCCGGGCTCCCCGCCCGGGCCTGCAACAGGGTGACCTCGGTCTCCCTGCGCTGATAGGCGCCGTAGAGCGCGGGCAGATAGCCCACCTGGAGGCCGATCACGATCGGGCCGGTGACGGCGGCACAGAAGTCGATGGCGTTCAGCGTCACGCGGTTGCCGCTGGCGAAGCCGAGCGTGAAGAGCGAGGAGCCCGACTCGGTCAACGCCTCCCGGGCGCCGAGGTCGCTCACCGCGGCCTCCAGCAGCGCGTAGCCCACCATGAACGACACCAGCCAGCAGAGCAGGGTGACGACGATGGCCAGCGGCGCCATGGGAGCGAGCACCCGGTCCTTGGCCTCCGCGCTCGGCAACCGGTCGGCCACCAGGCAAAACGGCCGGAGCACCAGACGCTGGACGAAGCGACTGAAGCCGGAACGCGTCGGACGCGGAATCACCAGCGAGTGCAGCACCGAGGAGAACATGCCGAGCACGATGACGGCACCGGCGACACCCCACACCACCCGCACCGCGACCCACTCCTTCTCGCACCCCGTCGCCTCGACGGAGGAAGCGTACGCGGCGCCGTCCCCGCGACGCCGCCGACCCGGCGCGTGGTCGGCCGGCCGGCTCCCCCAGGGACGGCCGGGTCGCCTACGGTTCGGCGGAACCGGCCGCCCACGCCTCGGGGCGCGGATGGCCGGTTCCGCCGCCGGTCACCACGGGCTCTGGTCGAACCCGGTGAGCGCCCGCCACAGCGCGCGGAACGCCACGCCCGGGCGGTCGTTGAAGTCACCGCTGAGCGGGATCAGCTCCAACAGGTCGAGTGCGGCGGAGAAGTGTCCGCACTCGGCGGCACGCCAGATCAACAGCTCGGTGGGGTGCCGTCGTTGGGCGTGCGGTGTGCGCTGTATCTCGTCATGCGCGGCCCTCAACTCCGCGATGTCCTGGTCGGTCGGGGTACGGGGCCGGATCGGCGCGGTACCGGCGGTGGCGGCCTGCCGGGCCCGTTCGAGCAGCTCGTCGTCGACGGCCCAGTTGTGCCCTCCCCACCCCTCCACCAAGTCCGGGCGCCCGGCCTCGGCGAGCGCGATCAGCACCTCGTAGGGGACCTCCCAGCCGGGCAACTGCTGGCAGGCGTGGGCGAGGTCGATCCGGCCACTGCGGATCAGATGGACCAGCCACTCCGGCTCCGAGGTGTAGCCGTCCGGCGGATGCGTCGCGCGGTCCGCCAGGACGGCGCGGGCCAGGTCCTCGCGTCCGCACTCCACCATCGAGTGCAGCACCGCCAGGTGGTCCTCCCACGGATTGGGGTCGATGGTGATGGCCGCGCGGGCGCGCCGGAACCAGTCCTCGGCGCGCCCGGGGTCGCCCAGTGCCTGGCAGGCGGCGGCGAACGACGCGGCGGTGTCGGCATCGACCTCCGTGCCGGCGTCCCCGTCGAGGACGGACTCGGCCCGGCTGAACGCGCCGTGTGCCGGTTCCCTCCGCCCCGCGCGGGCGAGCAGCACGGCGACGTCCGCGGCCGCGGCGGCATGGGCCATCTCCTCGGGGATGTCGTCGACCAACGCCAGGGCGGCCTCCGGCTCGCCGTGCCGGGCGCGCAGCCGGGCGGCGGCCCGCAGGTGCGCGCCGATGTGGTAGCCCCAGCTGAGGACGTCGAGGTGGGCGGTGCTGTGGCGGGCCACCTCGTACAGCGCGTCCACGCCCGCGGTGTTCGGCGGCGGCCACGGTGCGGGCTCGTCGCAGTGCGCCAACTCCTCCAGGTCCTCGCGGTACTCGCGGAGCAGCGCGGCGTCCTCGGAGTCGGGGAGGTCGGCGGCGGTGCGGGCGTCGGGCAGCACCCGCAGCGCGCCCCACCGCACCGGCCAGGCGTACCGGCCCCCCACCGCCCAGGCCAGTGCGGAGTCCAGCGCCTGCGCGCGGTCGGCCGGGGCGATGACCACGTCGGGCTGAAGTGTCATCGCCCAGGTCCGGTCGTCGAGGGCGAAGACCTGCCGCTCGAACTCGTACAGGACGTCGCCCTCCAGGGGGCGGGACCCCTCGGGGACGCGCAGGAAGCCGAAGTCGCCGAGGACCTCACCGGTCTCGGCGCGCACGAACCGTACGCGGGTCTCGGCGACCAGCACCAGCGTGTCGTCGGCGCCCCAGTGCACCGCACGGGCGCCCTCCGCGGGCATGCTGCGCAGGCGCCGGGCGCGGGCGGGACGCGTCAGGGACCAGACCTCGACGGTGTCCTCGTAGGTCAGGCAGGCGGCGCGGTCACCTCCGGGCGCCCAGGCCCAGGCGTTGCGGTCGCCCTCCCACCGCTCGTCGTCCGCCCACTCCGGGTGCGGAATGGCGACGCTGCCGACGTGGTCGTCCTCGTCGAAGATGTGCACCGCGGGTGCGGCGGTGTCCGATCCGGGGGTCAGCACGGCCAGCCGGTTGGTGGCGCCCCCGGGGGCCCAGCGCAGCGAGCAAGGCCGGCCGAGGACGAAGGGGCCGCAGCGGATCCGCCCGTCATCCGCATTGCGGAAGAACAGCCCTCGGGTGGTGACGACGGCGACGAGGCGGCCGTCCGGGCTGGGCAGGGCGAGCTTGGCGGGGGCGTACCAGAGCACGGCGCGGGTCGAGGCGTCCACGCCCAGGGCGTTGGCGCCGAACAGGCGGGTGCCGTCGCGCGACCAGACCGGCCGTTCGATCCACTGTCCGACGCGGAAGTCGTCGTGGTCGTCCGCCGGTTCGGCCTCGTCGAAGCCCCGCCGTACGGCGTCGGGCAGGCGCCGCGCCATGAGGTACGGATGGTCGGTGTCGACGTGGTTGGGCAGCCAGGACAACGCGCCGCGGTCCAACGGGACGAGGCAGCCCTGTAGTCCGCCGTCGCCGTTCGTGCCGCAGTGGTGGTAGACGCTGCGTCCGTCGGGGGAGAGCGCGAACGCGGACGGGCGGGAGTTGCCGTCCGTCACATCGGCCGTGGCGATCGGGTCCGGGGTGTCGTCGGCGGGGTTCCACACCCCCACCCGGTTGGTGCCGTAGGCCATGGCCAGGCGGGTGGAGTCGGCGGACCATTGGATGGTGCCCGCGTAGTCGGGCCATCCGATGCCGCCCTCGATGCCGGGCACGGTGTTGACGCACCGTCCGGTGGCCACCTCC
This sequence comes from Streptomyces sp. NPDC048506, assembly GCF_040651315.1. Taxonomy (NCBI): domain Bacteria; kingdom Bacillati; phylum Actinomycetota; class Actinomycetes; order Kitasatosporales; family Streptomycetaceae; genus Streptomyces; species Streptomyces sp. NPDC048506. Next base: position 176,960 of record NZ_JBEZIX010000008.1, on the reverse strand, counting down.
CAGATCTGTAGGACGCCGCCCTCGTCGTAGTCGTCGCCGACCCAGCTGCCGGTGGCGAGGTAGCGGCCGTCGGGGCTCAGGGCGTGCCCCACGATCTCCACGTCGTGGCCGTACGGGTGCAGCAGCCGCGGCTCGACCGCCTCGCGCAGCCGGCGGGTGGCCAGCCGGTGGGCGTCCGTCACCCCCGCGCTGTCCTCCAGTGCGGTCAGACGGGCGCGCAACGGCGGCAGATCGCGATCCGGGGTGAAGGCCGACCAGTCGGCGCCGTCCAGGAGGGCGCACAGCGCCTGGGAGTCGGCCGTGGCGGCGAGGGCGTCCGGTGACAGGAACGGCCGCGGGTCCGTCCCGGCGGTGGCGGTGACGCCCTTGTTCTCCTCGCGTTCCAGCATGCCCAGCAGTGCGTCTTCGTCGAGGTCCGGCGTGCGGAGCATGGCGTCCGTGCGGGGCAGGGGGCCGCGCTCTCCATGGGCGAGGAAGATTAAGTCCGTCTGCTCGGTCACCGCGTCCGCCACCCGGGCGCCGAGCGCCTCCAGCCGGCGTATCGCCTCGTCCTTCCCGACGGAGGAGAAGGCTCCGTACAGCGCAACAGTGCGCCCCTTGAGTTCCATGGCAACGGGACCCTACTAGGCGCCACTGACACCGCCCGACCGCCCTGCCTCCCGGAGTTCATCGCGGATTTGCCCCGGCCCGGGGGCGGTGTGCCACAGTGAACCGTCCGGGCGGCCGGGCGCGCCGAGTGCGCCGTCGCCGCCGGGCTCCCCTGCTCCACAGACGGACGGTTCCGGCCGCGCAGCCTGCGTGCCCGGGGCGTCCCCCTCCCCTCCGTCCTTGTGCAGAGAGCGATGCAGGCAACGACCCTCGTACCCCGGACCGCCGACCTCTTCGACCAGGGCCTGGAGCGGCAGGCAGGCTCCGCCCTGCTGCGCTTCGGTGCCGCGCGGCACCGCCCGACCGGCCGGATCAGTTGGTCCGGCGACGGCGCCGCCGCCTGGCTCGACGAAGCCCGTGGGCATGTGTGGAGCGTCGGCTCACCCACGGCCGCCGCGGGCCTCGTCCTGCGCGCCGCACACCAACTCCCGGACATCGTGCGGGAGTTCACGGCACCCCGGGGCACCGATGCACTGGTCGGGCGCCATCTGGCCGTGACGGACGTGGTCGAGTGGGTCTTCCGCTGGACGTTGGAGGAACCGCCCGTGCACCCGGCGGAGGAGCGCGTGGTGGAGCTCGACGGGGCCGACCATGAGGAGCTGCTGGCCTTCCTCACCCGGCACAGCCCGGCCCACTCGACCGGCCCCGGGTCCGCCGACGTCGGCCTCTGGGCCGGCATCCGCGGCGCGGACGGTCCGCTGGTGGCCTGTGGAGCCCTGAGCAGCCTGCGGGACAGCGGCGCTCCCCTGATGGCGTCCGTCGCCACGGACGCCGACCGGCGCGGCCAGGGGCTCGGCGCGGCGCTGACCTCATGGCTGACCCGGCACGCGGTCCGCCGCCACGGGTTCTGCACCCTGTGGCAGCTCGCCGACAACTCCCCCGCCGAACGGCTCTACACCCGCCTCGGATACCGCAACGAGGACCCGTGCGTGGCCGCCCGCATCGCCACGCCGTGACCTGCTCAGGCGCCCTTCCGTCGGCGAGCGGCTGACCTGGCCGCGTCGTCGGCGCGGCCGCCCGCGCCGATCAGGCCGGGCGCCGCGAGGTCGCCGCGGCTCTCCAGGACCGGCATGGCGGTACGGAAGAGGCGGGTGGCCAGCCCCGGCAGCCCGGCCCGTACGACCTGGGCGGCGCGCACCCACGGCTGGCCGTAGAGGATCGTCGCCCGCCGTTCCACCCCGCGGACCAGGCGGTCGGCGACGGGCTGCGGCGGATAGACCTTCCCCATGGGCCAGGGCAGGTGCGCACGGAGTTCCCGCAGTACGGGCGCGTGGATCATGTCGGTGTCGGCCCAGCTGAGATAGGCGATCCCGACGTCGACTCCGCGCGGGGAGACCTCGGCGCGGACCGCGTGGGCGAACGCCTCGGCCCCGGCCTTGGAGGCGCAGTACGCCGACATCATGGGAACCGGTGTCAGCGCCGCCAGCGAGGCGATCTGGAGGTAGTAGCCGCGGGTGGCGAGGAGGCCGGGGAGGAAGGCGCGGACGGTCTGCGCGCTGCCGACGAGGTTGACGTCGACGACCCGGCGCCAGACGTCCGGATCGGACTGTAGGAAGGGGCTGCCGGCGACCACGCCGGCGTTGGCGACCAGCACCGAGGGCGGCCCCAGGCGGCGCTGCACGTCGTCGGCGCACTCGGCCAGGGCGTCCCGGTCCGTGACGTCGACCGACCAGCCGTACGCGCGCCCCGGGTACGACCGCGCGAGCCGCTCCAGCGCGGCCGCTTCCAATCCGACCAGCGCCACCGTCGCCCCGCGTCGCACCAGGGCGCGTGCCAGACACGCCCCCAGGCCCCGGGCCGCGCCCGTCACCACCGCGACCCGCCCCGAGAGCGGCTGCCGTGCGCCGGTGCGTCTGCCGGTCATGTCCCACTCCGCGAGCTGCCCGGGGGCCGAGGCCACTGGTCGTCCACGGTAGTGCCGCCGTTCCGGGGGCGCCCGCCGGGCATCTGACACCGCCCCAGAGGGCTGCTGCCATTCGTGGCACCTCCCCGGTCCCCGGCCGCAAGTTCACCCTGCCGGCTCGTGCGGGCGCGCGCTCGGCGCGGGGGCGACATATCTCTGGAGACGAGGGCAGCACCGGCTGTCCCGGCATGAAGAAGGAGATCTGATGCGAAATCGCTTGATGCAGCGCGCCGCACTGGGTGCGGCGGCGACTCTGCTGGCCGGTGGCGCCGTCATGGCGGGATCCGGGACCGCGTCCGCAGCTCCCGTGGATGACCGGGGGTCGGCTGCGGCATCGGTGTCCATCGCCTATGGCGGCTTCGACAGCCACGGCCGCGGGCACCACGGCAACAAGGGCCGGCACTGCAGCTGCGGCTTCAGCAAGCACGGACACCACAAGAAATTCCACGGCCTCGGCATCCTGAAGCTGCTGCACTGGATTCTCTGACGAGGCCCCCGCGAGCCGCCTCGGCGGTGAGGTGAGCGCATCTCCGGAGCTCACCTCACCCCCGGGGCCTCGGCTTCCCCACATACCGGGAGCGGATGCCCGGAACACTGCCTGACGACTGGCGGAGCGCCCCTCCGGCCGGTCGTCAGGCCGTTTGCCGCCGGCCCGCGCGAGGGGAGGCCCGGCGTTCCGCTCCGTTCGGCCGATCCCCGGAGCGGCCCCGGCATGGGAATATTCGCCGCGAATGGGTACATCTTGACAGGCGTCCGGGCGCGATCTATGCAGTTGATGTAGCGGGCTCGGTCTCCGATATCAGCAGGTGGGAGTGGTTGCGCGGGGAGGCCGGAGGAGCCGCGGGGCGCCCGGCCGACGGCGTGGTCGCACCACCGCCTCTCCACCACCCCCGGCGTGGGCCCGCTCACCGAGCGGGCCGCAAGACGAGGAGAAGACCATGGCACGAGCAGTCGGCATCGACCTCGGGACGACGAATTCGGTGGTCAGCGTGCTGGAGGGCGGTGAGCCCACGGTCATCGCCAATGCCGAGGGTGCCCGGACCACCCCCTCGGTGGTCGGCTTCGCCAAGGGCGGCGAGGTGCTGGTCGGCGAGATCGCGAAACGGCAGGCCGTGACGAACGTCGAACGCACCGTGCGCTCGGTCAAACGCCACATGGGGGACCCGGAGTGGCGCTTCCCGGAGAGCGGTGACATCGACGGCAAGCGGTACACCGCGCAGGAGATCTCGGCGCGTGTGCTGCAAAAGCTCAAGCGGGACGCCGAGGAGTACCTGGGCGAGGACGTGACGGATGCCGTGGTCACCGTTCCGGCGTACTTCAACGACGCACAGCGCACCGCGACCAAGGAGGCCGGTGAGATCGCGGGGCTGACGGTCCTGCGGATCGTCAACGAGCCGACCGCCGCAGCGCTGGCGTACGGCCTCGACAAGGAGAACGACCAGACGATCCTGGTCTTCGACCTCGGTGGCGGCACCTTCGACGTCTCGCTGCTGGAGATCGGCGAGGGTGTCGTCGAGGTGAAGGCCACCAACGGCGACACCCACCTCGGTGGTGACGACTGGGACCAGCGGATCGTCGATCACCTGGCCAAGCAGTTCAAGAACGGGTACGGGATCGATCTGTCACAGGACAAGATGGCCACCCAGCGGCTGCGCGAGGCCGCCGAGAAGGCGAAGATCGAGCTCTCCGCCGCCAGCGAGACGACCATCAACCTCCCGTACCTCAGCGCGTCCCCCGAGGGGCCGCTGCACCTGGAGGAGAAGCTCACCCGGTCCCAGTTCGAGCAGATGACCGCCGACCTCCTGGAGCGGTGCAAGACGCCCTTCCACAACGCGGTCGAGGACGCGAGGATCAAGGTCGCCGACATCAACCACGTGATCCTGGTCGGCGGGTCGACCCGGATGCCGGCGGTGACCCAACTGGTCAAGGAGCTGACCGGGAAGGACCCGCACAAGGGCGTCAACCCGGACGAGGTCGTCGCCATCGGCGCCACCCTTCAGGCCGGTGTCCTCAAGGGCGAGGTCAAGGACGTCCTCCTGCTGGACGTCACCCCGCTGTCCCTCGGCATCGAGACCAAGGGCGGCATCATGACCAAGCTCATCGAGCGGAACACCACGATCCCGACCAAGCGCTCGGAGATCTTCACCACCGCCGAGGACAACCAGCCGTCCGTGCAGATCCAGGTCTTCCAAGGCGAGCGCGAGATCGCGGCGTACAACAAGAAGCTCGGCATGTTCCAGCTGACCGGTCTGCCGCCGGCCCCGCGCGGTGTCCCACAGATCGAGGTCTCCTTCGACATCGACGCCAACGGCATCATGCACGTGACCGCGAAGGACCTGGGCACCGGCAAGGAGCAGAAGATGACCGTCACCGGCGGCTCCTCGCTCCCCAAGGACGACATCGACCAGATGGTCCGCGACGCCGAGCGGCACGCCGAGGAGGACCGTCGCCGGCGGGAGGCCGCGGAGACGCGCAACCAGGGCGAGCAGCTCGTCTACCAGACCGAGAAGTTCCTCAAGGACAACGAGGACAAGGTCCCCGCCGAGGTGAGGACCGAGGTCGAGACCGCCGTCGGCGAGCTCAAGGAGAAGCTCAAGGGCGGGTCCGCCGACGGCGACAACACCGCCGAGATCCGCACCGCCAGCGAGCGGCTCGCGGCGGTCTCCCAGAAGCTGGGCCAGGCCATGTACGCCGACGCACAGGCCGCGCAGGCCGCCGCGGGTGGCGCCGAGGGCACTGCCGCCGGCGGGCAGCAGGCCAAGGCCGAGGGCGCCGAGGACGACGTGGTGGACGCCGAGATCGTCGACGACGACAAGCAGGAAGGGAGCGGACGATGAACCGCCCGACCGATGTCGGCGGCCTGCCCCGCCCTCCGCTGGCGCTCGTCGGGCACCGGCCGGAGGACCGCCCCGGGCCGCGCCGCCCGCGCGACGCCACTCCCGAGGAGACGTCGCCACCGCCGTCGGCGACGCCGTCCCGCTCGGAGCCGGCCGCCGGTGCCGTGCCGCCGGGGTCCGACGAGACGCGGCTCGCGGCCGAACTGCGGGAGCGCACGGCCGACCTGCAACGGCTGAAGGCCGAGTTCGACAACTACCGCAGGCGGATCCACCGCGACCGGTTGGCGGTCGGCCAGATCGCCGTGGTCAATGTGCTGGAGCGGCTGCTGCCGGTGCTCGACGCGGTCGCCGAGGCCGCCGCGCAGGGCGAGGTGACCGGTGGGTTCCGGCGCGTCACCCGGATCCTCGAAGCGGAGTTGACGTCGCTGGGCCTGGAGTCCGTCGGCGCGGAGGGCGAGCTCTTCGACCCGACCGTCCACGAGGCGATGACCTACACCCCGGTGGACCGGGCCGGGCACGCCACCTGTACCACCGTCCTCCGCCAGGGCTACCGGGTGGGAGACCGGCTGCTGCGGCCGGCCCAGGTGGCCGTCACGGGCGAACCGCCGGCGGCGCGCTGACCGACGGCGCACGGCGGCGTCAGGCGACCTTGGCGCAGATCATGGTGCCGCCGTCGTAGACGTTCCACGAGTAGCGGTAGCGGCCGGCCTCGGCCGGGCAGGCGTTCGTCCCGGACGAGGCCGACATGACCGCCGTGACCTGCATGATGTAGTTGAAGCCGCGCGGCACCTTGGTCGCGTTGCAACTCCACATGGTGAGCAGGTTGGCGCTGCCGGGCTGGCTGCCCGAGGCCTTCGCCAGGAAGCACTGGCCGGTGCGGAACTGCCGCTCCACGCACAGTGTCGTGGACGAGGAGTCGTCGGCGGTGTGCCGCCAGCTGCCGCGGCCCCGGCCGATCGAGCAGACCGCCGGTCCGTCCCTCGCCGTCAGCACCCGCAGGTAGGCGTTGACCGCTCCGCAGCCGACCTCCTCCGGTGCCGCGCGGCTCCAGTCCCCGTAGCCGTTCTGGTACGCGTCGAGGCAGTCGCCGGCCCGTACGGACGCGAAGGCCTGGTCGGTCGCGCTGCGGGTGGGGGACGCGGAGGGCGTGGGCGAGGTATCGCTGCCGCCGCCGGTGGACGAGCCGGACGCGCCTGACGAGCCACCGCCCGACGAACTCCCGTACGTGTCGGTGCTCGGACCGCTCCCGCCGCTCGTGGACGATCCGCCCGTGGCCGAGCCGCCCGTCGTCAGGGTGCCGAGTCCGCCGGTCGAGTAGGCGCTGCTCGGCGACGGGCCGCTCGACGGGCCGCCGGACGAGCCGGAGGTGCTGTCGCTGTTCCACGGATGCCAGAAGAAGAGCGCCACCACGGCGGCCAGCACCGCCCACCCGAGGCAACCGCCGTCCCCGGAACTCTTCTTCGGGCTGGTGACCGCCTTCTTCGGGGCCGGCGCCACCCTCTTCGGGGCCGGCGGCGTCTTCTTCGGTCCCTGCGGCGTCTTCTTCGGAGCCTGCGCCGCCTGCTTCGGGCCCTGCACTGCCTTCTTCGGAGCCTGCGGCACCTGCTTCCGGGCCTGCGCGGCGCGGCCCTGCGCGCCTTTGCGTGGCCCGGCCTGCGCGGCGCGCTGCTGCCGATCCCGCTCCTCGCCCGCCTTCCGCACCCGCTCCGCACGGGCCTTCCACTCCCGCGCCTCGCGCGCCTGCCGCTCCCGTTCCCGGGGTTCGCGGCGCTCGCGCTCCTGACGCTCCCAGCGCTGCTTGTTCGCCTCCAGGACGTTCGTCGCCCGCGCCCAGGTGTAGACGCGGGTCGGCTTCGGCGGCGGCACCGGCTGCGTCACTCCGTCGATCGGCGGCGCCGGTGCACTGTCGCCCTCGCGCAGCGCCCGTCCGTGCGCCGCGTACTCCTCGATCAGCCGGGTCCAGCGTGCCGGCAGCCGCTGTGCGTCGCGCCGGAACGTCGGTGGACCGTCGAGCTCCTGCCGGCAGCGCAGCAACAACGCGGAAGGTCCCGGTCGTTCGGACGGATCGACGGCCAGGCACGGGCGGATCAGCGGAGCCAGGTCCTCCGGGAGCCCCGCCAGGTCGAGTTCCCCGCGCTGTACGAGCGCCAGCAGCCGGATGGTGTCCTCGGTGTCGGGGTAGGGCGGGCGGCCGACGGCGAGGTGGAAGAGGGTGGCGCCCAGCGCGTACACGTCGGACGCCGGGGTGGACGGCTCGGCGCGCGCCTGCTCCGGCGAGGTGAAGGCGATGGTTCCCAGCGTCAGCGACGTACGGGTGAGGTCGTTGGCGTGCGAGATGCCGAAGTCGATGAGGCGCGGCCCGGACAGCGGCAGCAGGATGTTCTGGGGTTTGACGTCCCGGTGGACGATTTTCTCGTCGTGCAGCGCCATCAGCGCCTGCGCGCTGCCGGCTGCGATCCAGTACACCGCCGGTCCGGGCAGCCGGCCCGCCCGGCGCACCAGCTCCGACAGAGCCGGCGCCGGTATGTACTCGATGGCCATCCAGGGCCGCTCGGCGTCCGGATCGGCGTCGCGCACCCGGGCGGTGTAGGCGCTGTCGATCCGCCGGGCCAGCTTCACCTCGCGGGCGAACCGCCGGCGGTCGGTGTCGCTGACGACGCCCTCGGCGAGCAGCGTCTTGACGGCGACGAGCGCATCGTCCGCCGCGGACCGTGCCAGGTAGATCCGCCCCATGCCACCGGAGCCGAGTCGACCCAGCAGCTGGTACGGACCCAGCCGCTGCGGATCGTCCCCGCCGAGCGGCCTGATTCCCCCTCCGGCCATCCCGTGCCACCCTCCCCCTGGTTCCCCGTGTCGTGACACAGGTCAAACAGTGCCACGACACGGGGAGTTGAGGAAGCTCCAGCAGGGCCCCGCGACCCGCCGGGGCTCGCGACCGGGCGGTCGCTCAGGCGGTGCCGCGCTCCGTGCGGCGGCGCCGTACGAGGACGGTGCCGGTGGCGCCGGCGGCCAGCACGGCGGCGCCGATGCCGATCGGGAGGACGGGGAGGCCGGAGGCGTCGGCGGTGGTGGCCGCGTTCTGCATCGCCGGGCCCGGGGTGATGGTCGTGGCGATCGGGTCGACGTGCCGGATCGGGCCGACCGACTTGACCGAACCGTCCGCGTTGAGCAGGACCTGCTTCAGGTGGGGGTGCCGGAAGTCGAACATGCCGTTGAGCGAACCGGCCCGGGCGTCGAAGGAGGCGTCCCCGATCCGGCCGGTGTGCCAGTTGTCCTCGACGAACTTGATGATCGAGGTCTGCTCGGTCCGCGTGTGGTCGATCGTGTTGACCTTGCTGTACGGGGAGATCACCAGCAGCGGCTGCCGGGTGCCGGGGCCGCAGCGGTCCGCGTAGCCACCGGCGGGCGCGGGGCCGGCCTGGCAGGCCGGGCTGTCGGTGGGCTTGCCGTCGGAGCCGGTGGCGCTGTCCTTGGAGCCGTTGCGCGGCTTGGCGAAGGCGTGGTCGTACCAGCCGTCGGAGTCGTCGTACGCCACGACGACCGCGGTGTCCTTCCACTGGGGCGACTGCTGGATGTGGTTGATCTGGTCGACGAGGAAGTGCTGTTCGTCGAGCGGGTCGGAGTAGGCGGCGTGCCCGTCCTGGTACTCGGGGGCCTTCAGGAAGCTGACGGCCGGCAGCTTGCCCGCCTTGAGGGCGGCGTCGAAGTCGGTCAGGTCGTAGTTGTGGTTGGCCGATCCGGCGTGACCGATCTCGTCGACGCTCTTCGGCGGCAAGTGGTGCGGGTTGGCCGTCGACTTGTAGTACGCGAACGGCGAGTGGTGCGGGCTGTAGTCGACGACCGCCGCTCCCCCGACGTTGGTGTGGGTGGTCCCGCCGCACTTGGCGTAGTGGCCCGACTGGCCGTCCCACGGGGTGCTGGGACGGAACCCGCCCTGGAACCAACCCCAGCTCACATGGCGCGAGTTGAGGACGTCACCGATGTTGCGGCCCTGCATCGCGGCGAGCGCGTTCTTGCTGGTGTGGTCCTTGTCGGAGCAGTCGTCGTACGCCGGGTCCGGGTCGTTGACGACCGTGCCGACGCCCTTCGCGTCCGGTGACTGCACGGCGTGCGGGTCGGGCGTGGCGGTCTGCCGGGGGTTCTCGGTGCCGGAGGCCGGGTCCACGGAGATCACGCCGTGGGTCTGTCCGGAGACCAGGTTGAGCGCCCCCGGGGTGGACGGGCCGTAGACCGAGCTGAAGGAGCGGTCGTTGAGGGCGTAGTGCTGGGCGTAGTTCCACAGTCCGGTGACGGTGTTGCCGTCGTAGTAGTCCATCACCAGTCCGGGCTCGCCGAAGAGGCCGCCGGAGCACTTGCCGGAGTCGGTGTTCTCGACGAACCGGTCGGCCTTGCCGCCGTTGTAGGCGTACTGCTCGGCCGCGTAGTCGTGGTTCTGGTCGCAGGTCATGGCCTGCTGCGGGGTGAGCCGCTTGGGTGCGTACTGGTTGGGGTTGTGCTTGAGCAGCCCGGCGGTGCGCAGGTTGTCGATGTCCCGGGGCGTGCGCGGGGAGGGGGTGAACCTGGTGCCGTCGGTGTTGGCGGCCTTCGGGTACGTCGCGAAGTAGTGGTCGAACGAGACGTTCTCGTCGAAGAGGACGACCAGGTGCTTGACGGGCGTGGCGGTGTGGGAGGCGTCGGGGTGCGGCCCGGCGGCCCGGGCCGGCGCCGCCCCGGCCAGGGCGGCGAGGGCCGCAGCACTCGTGAGCGCGCCCAGGCTGCGTATTGCTGCTCGTCTTCCCCTACTGGCCATGATGGTTCACCCTCCGAACAGGGACGTGGTGGTGCTGTACGGGCGGGATGTTCGACCGGGCGTACGGCGGTCCGGCAGAGCCATGATGACGCCGGAGTGAACACTGGGTCAGGTAAGCACGGTCAAACCTTGACCAGGTATTGACCCTTGGCGACGGGCCGTGGTCACGGGGCGAGCAGGGACCGGCCGTACCAGTCGGACGCGGTGCGGACGCCCGGCAGCGCGAAGAAGTAGCCTCCGCCGAAGGGCTTGATGTAGTCCGTCAGCGGCTCGCCGGCCAGCCGTCGCTGGACGGTCTCGAACTGACGGGCCGGATCCTGCTGATAGCAGCAGAACAGCAGGCCCATGTCGAGGTTGCCGTTGCGGTCCAGCCCCTTGTCGTAGCTGTAGCCGCGGCGCAGGATCCGCTGGTCGGCGGTGGCCGCGGTCCGGGGGTTGGCCAACCGGATGTGGCTGTCCAGCGGGATCACGTCGCCCTTGGGGTCGCCGGGGTAGTGGGGCGTGTCGTGTTCGGCGTCGCCGTCGAGGGGCGCCCCGCTCTCCCGGGCGCGGCCGAACATCCGCTCCTGTTCGGTCAGTGACACCCGGTCCCAGAACTCGACCAGCATGCGGATCAGCCGCACCACCTGGTAGCTGCCGCCGACCGCCCAGTCCGGCTCGCCGGTGCCGCGTCCGACCCACACCAGCCGGTCCATCTCCCGGGCGCTGCGGGCATCCGGGTTGGCCGTGCCGTCCTTGAACCCCATGAGGTTGCGGGGCGTGCCGGACGGGCGGGGCGGACTGGTGAAGCCGTCCAGCCGCCAGCGGACCTGCATCCCGCCCCGGGTGTGCCGGGCGATGTCCCGCAGGGCGTGCAGCACGGTGTCGGTGTCGTCGGCGCACAGCTGGAGGCTCAGGTCGCCGTGGCACCAGTCGGCCTGGAGGTCGTCGTCGGGGAAGGTGGGCATGGTGGTCAGGCGGCGCGGCGCCCGGGCGTGCAGTCCGAACCGGTCGTCGTCGAAGAGCGCCGCGCCGACCCCGACGGTGACCGAGAGCGCGCCGGTGGGCAGCCGCGGCCCGAGGATGCCGGAGTCGGTGGGCGGGCCGGTGATGCCGAGGGGCGCCGGCGTGCCACCGGCGGTCAGGAACCGTGCCCGCGCGGTGAGGGCACGCAGCAGATCGGCGAGCTCCCGGCGGTCCTCGGCGGTGATGTCGAACGCGGTGAACGCGGTGACCCGGCGGGGCGCGGTGAGCACCCCCGCCTGGTGCGGGCCGTGGAACACGGCCGGTTGCGGTGCCGCCGGGGACAGACCGGGGCCCGGCGTCGGGACCGTCACCCCGGCCTGCTGCGCACCGTGGGCCGCCGGAGCGCCGCCGGCCGCCAGCCCCGCCCCGGCGAGTGCCGCACCGCGCAGGAAACCCCGCCGGCCGACCCCGTCCGCACCGCCCACACCACTCACCCCGCTCACGCCGTCCTCCGTGCCTCGCACAGCGTCGCCACCGGAGCCAGCCGTTCCACCAGGTCTCCGATCAACGCGTCGATCCGCTCCCGCCGGGTACGGTCCAGTTGGCCCAGCGGGGTCCATCGCCCGTCCCGGTGGAAGCCGTCGAGCAGGTGCTGCGCCCGGCTCAACTCGCCTGCCAGCCGGGGTAGATGGGGGTAGCGGGTGGCCAACAGGGGGCGCAGCCGAGCGAGTACCGCCGCGGTGCCGTCGAGGTTGGCGCGGGCGGTGGCGAGGTTGCTGCCGCTGCCGTAGTCGGTCCGCCCGGTGAGCTCGAACTGGAGGGTGTTCTCCAGGATCTCGTGTGCCCGCAGGCCGAGGTCCGCCGGCTCCATCCGCGCCTGTGCCCAGTCGTCCCGCAGCTTCCGTACGTCCGCGGCCAGCGTGGTGGCCGGGGCGCGCAGGGTGTCGGCGGACTGCCCGTGCCACAGCCCGTACTCGACGCGGTGGAAACCGCCGAACGCCGGGTCCCGCTCGCCGCCGGGCAGGCCGGCGGCGGTGCCGTTGATCCTCCGGTCCGCGTCGCCGAAGGTCCCGTACGCCGCGCCCAGCCGTTCGTACGCCAGGTGCGCGGACAGCCAGGCCTCCCGGGCACCGGCCAGGTCCCCGCGAGCCACGGCGTCCCGCAGCCGGCCGGTGCGTCCGACGAGGTCGGCCAGCCCGTGGGCCACCCACTTCTGGTAGTCGAGCGCCGGCGGAATCAGGTCGTGCTCGGTGATCGGGGCCGCGGCCGGTCCCCCGCGACCGCCGCCGCCTATCCGGACCGTGGGCCCGGCGACCGCGTCGGCATCGTCCGGCAGACACCGGAACGCATACCGTCCCCGACCCAGCCGGACCCGCAGTTGGCGCGTCGTCCCGGGGCCGATCCCCTCCACCTCGCCGTACACGGCGCCGCTGGACGGCGAGGTGAGGTACACCTCGGCCGCGGTGTCGGACGTGTTGTGCAGATCGAAGACCTGCGTGCCGGGGTGCGGGTGCCGCCAGCCCCGGCCGCAGCCGCTCGGCGACACCTCGACGGCGGTGTGCGGCAGCCCGTCGGCGGTGGCCGGCCCGCCCCGCGCGGCGCCGCCCGCCCCGCCGGTGAGCACCGAAGCGGCCAGCAGACCGCCGGCGAGGAGTGCGCAGCCGGTGCCCCATACGCGGGGCGACCGTGGCTTCCCGAGGCCGGATCGCGGCACTCCGGGCCTCCCGAGGGGTCGTTCGGCGCGCGATCGGTGGGCGTCGCGCGGTACAGGGTGCGAGCCGGCGTCCGGGCGGGCGGGGCGCTTGCGCACCGGACGGCGACGGTGTCCATGCTAGGCAGCACGCGGCGCCCGAACGCCCTTTCCCCCAAAGAGACGCCGAGAGTTCCCCGCCGGTTCACCGGGCGGCCGCCTGGCGACCGGAGCCGGGGTGCGGGCCGTAGGCGGTCAGGAAGCGGTCGCGGAAGGTGTCCATCCGCCAGACCGGCGCGGTGCGGCCGGGGTTGAGGCCGTCCCGCCAGCCCCAGCCGGAGATCCGGTCCAGTACGGCCGGGTCGTGGGCCACGAGGGTGACCGGTACGTCCCGGCCGGCGGTGTCGCCGGTGACGGCCCGGGCGGGCTGGTGGTCGCCGAGGAAGACCAGCACGGTGTTCTTCTTGCCGTACTTCGTCACATAGGAGACGAGGCTGCGCAGTGAGTACTGAATGGCACGCCCGTACTCGGTGCGCACCTGGGCGAGGTCCTGCCACACCTCTTTGGGGTCCTTACCGGCCTTCTTGACGGCGTGGTATACCGATCCGTCGCCGACCTCGTCCCAACCGAGCATCCTGGGCAGCGGGGCCCAGGGGTTGTGGCTGGACGTCAGGATGATCTCCGACATCAGCGGCTTGGTGCCCGGCCGGCCGTGCTGGAGGCGTTCGAAGGCCGCCAGGCTGTACTGGTCGGGCATGGTGGACCAGCTGAACTGGGGCCCCCGGTAGCCGAGGGTCCGGGAGTCGTAGACGTGGTCGAGACCGTAGAACCGCGCCTCCGGCCAGGAGCGGGTGACGCCCGGCATGATGCCGACGGTCCGCCAGGCCCCGGTGCGCCGGAAGGCGCCGGTCAGGCTCAGCCGGTCGCTGGAGGTGACGGTGCGGTAGCGCTGCTGGTTCTTGATCCACAGGCCGGACATCAGGGTGGAGTGCGCCAGCCAGCTGCCGCCGCCCGACGTCGGGGAGGTGAGCCAGGCGCTCCGGGACGCGAACCCGGCCTTGCGCAGCCGGCGGGTGCCGTCCGCGAGGACCGCGTCGACCTGGGGTGCGATCCTCGGGTCCTGGATCGCGCTGCGCCCGTAGCTCTCGATGAAGGTGAAGATGACGTCCTTGCCGCGCAGGCCGGTCAGCAGCTGATCGGGCGGGGTGCTGCGGGCGGCGTCGCCGGCGGCCTCCTTGGCGAACTCCCGCTCGTCCTTCAGGCCCTCGCCCACCTGGTGCACCCGGTCGTCGATGCGTTCCGCGGTGCTCCGGGAGGAGACCGGGACGCCGGCGAGCTGCACGCCGAGCGCCGCGCAGACCGTCCAGACGGTGCCCAGGACCAGGGTGGTGCGGGTCGCCGCGGCGCCGTGCCGGGAGATGAGGCGGCCGAGCCGGACGACGGCCAGCGTCATGAACAGCAGCACGGCGAGGACCAGCAGCGCGACGCCGAGCACGGCGGCGAGGGCGCCCGCTCCGCCGACCGCGTCCGCGAGGAAGGACTCGGCGTCGTCGAACAGGACCCAGTCCAGTACCGGGTCGAAGGGCCGGTCCAGGACCGCGTAGAAGCCCATGTCGAGGAGGTTGAGGACGGTCAGCAGGCCGAGGCCGGCGCCCGCGAGCACCGCCGCCGACCGTCGCGCCCTGGGCGGCAGGAGGAGCAGCAGGGCGACGCCGGCGATCCCTTCCACCGGGATGCGCAGGAACGCGCCGGGGGTGAGGCGGGAGAGCTCGTTCGGCAACAGGAGGGCGCCGAGGACGAGGGCGGCGGCGAGGGCGGTGATGAGCACCGCAAGGGTCCGGGCCGGGCGCGGGTGCCGCTCGCGCCAACCGCCGTCCACGGAGCCGGCCTCCGCCACGGGCCCGGACTCGGTCGCTGGGCCGGCCTCCGTGGCGGAGCCGGCCTCCGTCGCTGAGCCGGCCTCCGTCGCTGAGCCGGCCTCCGTCATGGCGCCGGTGCCGTCCGGCGTCTCGTCCGGGCGGTCTGCCGGAGCGCGTCCCGGAGGGTCGTCCGACGCGCGCCCCGGTGGGACGCCCGGCGCGGGGTCCTCCTCCGTGGTCGCCCGGTCCGTGTGCGGTTGTTGGGATGAGCGCGTGGCGTGCGGCACCCGAAGGTCCTTCCGTGCGAAGCCCGGTGGTGACACGACGGGGCCAGGCCGGGGAGGCAGGGGCCCGCCGCCATGCGGTACGGGCCGCCGTGGGGTTCCGTTCAATCTCCGGGACGGTTGTGGCGCATGAGTCGCCGGTGGGGCCGCCGCCCAGTGCCGTGCGGCTCCCGGTCCTCTCCTCCGGAGGAGAGGACCGAAGGAGGGGACCGGAGGATGCCCGGCCCGGGGTCAGGTCTCCGTCGGCCCGCCCGTCGAGGCGCGGAGGGTGGCCAGGCGCCGTCGGTACTCCTCGTCCTCGATCTCGCCCCGGGCGTAGCGCTCGGCGAGGATCTGCTCGGCGGTGGGCGCCGCGGGCCCGCGACCACCGGGCCAGCCGGTGCGCTCGCCGCCGGACGGCGCCGAACGGGCGAAGGCGCGGAAGAGCACGACGCCTGCGGTGATGACCAGCGCCCAGAACAAGACCGCGCCGACCGACATCGCAAACCAGGCCCACCCGCCTGCACCGTGGTCGTACCAGAACATCGCGCTTCACTTCCCAGCTCAGACAGGGTGCGGATGCCGAACTCGCGAGTGATCTCCCTTCAATTCTTACTCCGCCGTCGCGGTGGTGGCGAGCGTCGGGGGACGCGGCGGACCGACGGCGGCCCACCGGGGCGCACCCTCGTGCCGCCCTCGCCGGTGGCGGGCACCGGTCGCGGCCACTGTACGGATGAAACAGGATGAATTACCCGGCCAGAGGAGGTCCGTCCGTGTCCGCTCCGCACACCCCGTCCCGGGCGCCCGCAGCCGCCGTGCTGCCCGAACGCGGCCCCGACCCGGTGAAGATCACCCTGTCCGTCAACGGGGACGAGCACGCGTTCGAGGCCGAACCGCGGGTCAGCCTGCTGGACGCACTGCGGGAACGTCTGGACATGACGGGCGCGAAGAAGGGCTGCGACCAGGGCACCTGTGGCGCCTGCACGGTGTGGGTGGACGGCCGCCGGGTGCTGGCCTGCCTCACCCTGGCGATCGCCTGCGAGGGGCACGAGGTGACCACCATCGAAGGGCTCGCCGAGGGCGACGAGCTGCACGCCATGCAGAGCGCCTTCATCGATCAGGACGCCTTCCAGTGCGGATTCTGCACCCCCGGCCAGATCATGTCCGCGGTGGCGCTGCTCGCCGAGGGACACGCCTCCGACGACGCCGAGATCCGCGAGTGGATGAGCGGCAACATCTGCCGCTGCGCCGCCTACCCCCACATCCGGGCCGCCATCCGCACGGTGCGCGACCGGACCTGAGACCAGACCGAAGGAGCCCTGCTGTGCGGCCCATCAGTTACTCGCGCGCCGGCGCCGTCGCCGACGCGGTTGCCGCGGTGGCCGCGGACCCCACCAGCGACTTCCTCGCCGGGGGCACCACCGAGGTCGACCTGCTGCGGCAGAACGTGCTGCTGCCGCGCCGGCTTGTGGACATCAACGACCTGCCCCTGGCCCAGATCGAGGACCGGCCGGACGGCGGCCTGTACATCGGTGCCCTGGCGCGGATGAGCGACGTGGCCGCGGCCCCCGCCGTGCGGGAGCGGTACCCGATGATCGCGCAGGCGCTGGTGCTCGGCGCCTCCGCGCAGCTGCGCCACATGGCCAGCATGGGGGGCAACATGATGCAGCGGGTGCGCTGCGGCTACTTCCGCGACGCGACCTCCCCGTGCAACAAGCGGGAGCCGGGCGCCGGATGCAGTGCCCTCGACGGCTTCAACCGCGGCCATGCGGTCCTCGGCGTCAGCGACCACTGCATCGCCACCCACCCGTCGGACGTCGCGGTCCCGCTGATGGCCCTGGACGCCCGGGTCCACACCGAGGGGCCCCGCGGCCGACGGGTCTACCCGATCGACGAGTTCTTCCTGCTGCCGGGGACCACCCCGCACCTGGAACACCCGTTGGAGCACGGCGAGTTGGTGGTCGGTATCGAGGTTCCGGGCCTGCCCGCGGCCCGTACGTCCCGGTACCTCAAGGTCCGCGACCGGGAGTCGTACGAGTTCGCGCTGGCCTCCGTCGCCGGCGCGCTGACCCTGCGGGACGGCGTCATCGACGAGGTGCGGCTGGCGCTGGGCGGGGTGGCCACCAAGCCCTGGCGCGCCCACCGTGCGGAGGGCGTGCTGCGCGGGGCGCCCGCCGACGCCGAGACCTTTCGGCGGGCCGCCCGTGAGGAGCTCGCAGCCGCCCGCGCCACACCGCTCAACGCGTTCAAGGTCGAGCTGGCCCAGCGGAGCCTGGTCCGCGTCCTTGCGACGCTCACCGGCACGGAGGGTCCGTCATGACGACAGCCCCCGCGATCGGACGGCCCGTCGACCGCGTCGACGGCCGCCACAAGGTCACCGGCGGAGCGCAGTACTCCGCGGACCTGCTCCTCGCCACCATGACCTACGCGGTGCTGGTCGGCGCGCGCGTGCCGAGCGGCCGGGTCACCGGCATCGACACCACCGAGGCGCTGCAAGCCGACGGGGTGCTCACCGTCCTCACCCACGAGAACCTGCCCAAGGCCGCCGGACAGCCCCCGCTGATCCCCTCCCTCGCCGGTATGCCCGCTCCGGGGCAGACCTTCTTCCCGCTCCAGGACGAGGTCGTGCACTACACGGGGCAGCCGGTCGCCGTCGTGGTCGCGGACACCCTGGAGCGCGCCCAGCACGCGGCCGCGCTGATCCGCGTCTCGTACCAGGAGACGCCCTCGGTCACCACACTCGACCAGGGGCGGGACCTGGCGTACGAGCCCGAGGCGATCTTCGCGGGCTTCGTCCCCGGCCGGAGCACGCGCGGGGACGTCGAGGCGGGGCTGGCGCAGGCCGACGTCCGCCTCGACGCCACGTACACCTTCGCCGCGAACAACCACAACCCGATCGAGCCCTCGGCCACCACCGCCGCCTGGGACGGTGACCAGCTCACCCTCTACGACGGCACCCAGGGCGTGGCGGCCACCCAGCTCACCGTCGCGGCGCTGCTCGGCCTGACGCCGTCGAAGGTGCGCGTCATCTCGCACTACGTCGGCGGCAGCTTCGGCTGCAAGGCCATGATCTGGGCGCACCCGGCCCTGGCCGCACTCGCCGCCCGCCAGGTCCAACGCCCCGTCAAGCTCAGCCTCACCCGAGAGCAGATGTTCACCTCGGTCGGCCACCGGGAGGAGCAGGAGCAGCACATCACGCTGGGTGCCGACAAGGAGGGCCGCCTCACCGCGCTGCGGCACCACAAGCTCTCGCCCACCTCGCACTTCGACGACTGGGCCGAGCCCTCCCTCGGCGTCGCCTCCCGGATGTACGCCTGCCCGAACTACGAGGGCGTCTACCGGCTGTTCCGTGCCAACACCATGACGCCCACCTTCATGCGGGCCCCCGGTGAGGCCTCCGGCATGTTCGCGCTGGAGAGCAGCATGGACGACCTCGCCCACGAGCTGGGCATCGATCCGCTCGAACTGCGGCTGCGCAACGCCACCGACACCGACCCCACCACCGGCCACCCCTGGTCCAGCAGCGGACTCGGGGAGTGCCTCCAGCGCGGCGCGGCACGCTTCGGCTGGCACCGGCGCGCCCCCGAGCCGCGGTCCCACCGCGACGGCAACTGGCTGATCGGCTACGGCATGGCCACCGCCGGCTACCCGGTCTACGGCCCCAACAACCCGCAGCGCGCCCGGGCCCGGCTCTACTCCGACGGCACCGCCGTGGTGCAGGCCGCGACCCCCGACTTCGGCACCGGCGTCGCCACCGTGATGACGCAGGTGGCCGCCGACGCCCTCGGTCTCCCCGTCGAACGTTGCCGCTTCGAGGGCGGTGACACCATGCTGCCCACCATCGCCGCGGCGGTCGGCTCCTCGGGGGCGGGAATGATCAGCGCGGCCGTCCACACCGCGGCCACCAACCTGCGCCGGCAGTTGGTGGCACAGGCCGTCGCGGACGCCCAGTCGCCGCTGTACGGCGCCGATCCCGACGCCGTGACCGTCCGGGACGGCCGGATGATGCTGCGCGACGCCCCCGACACCGGGGAGAGCTACGGCGATCTGCTGCACCGGAACCTCCTCCCCGACGTCGAGGCGGCCGGCGCCTGGTCCCCGTCACCCGAGAGCCACAACTACGGGATGATGACGTTCGGCGCCCAGTTCGCCGAGGTGGCGGTCGACCCGCACCTCGGCGTGGCCCGGGTCCGCCGGATGGTCGGCGCCTTCGCCCCCGGCCGGGTCCTCAACCCCAAGACGGCACGCAGTCAGCTGATCGGCGGCATGCTCTGGGGGCTGGGCCAGGCCCTGCTGGAGGCCAACTACATGGATCCGCGCCGGGGCCGCTGGGTCGCCTCCAGCCTGGGCGACTACCTCGTTCCGGTGAATGCCGACGCGCCGGAGGTGGATGTCGAACTCGTCGAGGTGGCCGACGAGATCGTCAATCCGCTCGGGGTGAAGGGCGTCGGCGAGGTCGGCCAGGTCGGCGCCGCCGCAGCCATCGCCAACGCCGTCCACCACGCCACCGGGCGCCGCATCCGCAAACTGCCCATCACCATCGAGGACCTGCTCTGATCCGACGACCTGCCGCCGGTCGGCGCACGGCCGGCCGGTGACGCCCCCTCACACCACCGGCCGTACAGGTGAATCCGGCGGAGCTGTGACCGGTCGGGTGTGGCACCCGGCGAGGACAGGAAAGAACTAGAGAAGCGCGAAAACGAGGGAAACGCCCCACCGTCCTCCGGGGCCGGACCTCCACCACCGGCCCATCCCCCACCAGAGGTCTTGAGTTGAAGCACATGAGCGCATGCACGCCTCGCACCCTCATCACCGGTGCCGGTGCGGTGGCCCTGATCACCGTCGCACTGACCCTGCCGAGCGCCGATGCCGCCACCGGCCCGGCCCCCGACCCACCGTCGGCGACCACCGCCGCACAGCGCGCCAAGGAGATCAGCTCCAGTCTCGGCGACGAGGGAGCGGGCTCCTACTACGACGCCGAGAACCACATGCTCATCGTGAACGTGACCAGCGAGTCCGCCGCCGAGAAGGTCCGTGCGGCGGGCGCCCAGGCGAAGATCGTCAAGTACTCGCTCACCTCGCTGGACGCGGCCCGGGCCACCCTCAAGGAGCAGGCGGCGATCCCCGGGACGACCTGGGCGATGGATCCCCGGATCAACAAGGTGGTGATCGTCGCCGACCCCACGGTCCAGGGCAAGAACCTGGACCAGCTCAGGAAGGTCGCCACATCGCTCGGCGACCGGGCCACCCTCACCCACGCGACGACGGAACTCCGTCCGCTGATCGCCGGTGGCGACGCCATCTGGGGCGGTACGGCGCGCTGCTCGCTGGGCTTCAACGTCATCAAGGGCGGGCAGCCGTACTTCCTGACGGCCGGGCACTGCGGCAAGGCGGTGCAGAACTGGTCCGGGAACCAGGGCGGCACCGACGTCGCCGTGACGGACGGCGCCACCTTCCCCGGTGACGACTTCTCACTGGTGAAGTACACCGCGGCCGATGTGGTGCACCCCAGCGCGGTGGATCTCTACGGCAGCGCGCAACCCATCACCAAGGCCGCCGAACCGATCGTGGGCCAGAAGGTGCGGCGCAGCGGCAGCACCACCCACGTCCACAACGGCGAGGTCATCGCACTGGACGTGACCGCCAACTACCAACAGGGCCCGGTCGACGGTCTGATCCAGACCAGTATCTGCGCCGAGCCCGGCGACAGCGGCGGCCCGCTCTTCGACGGCGGCACCGCGCTCGGCCTGACCTCGGGCGGCCGCGGCAACTGCACCCTGGGAGGCGAGACCTTCTACCAGACGGTGCGCGAGGCCCTGGAGAAGTCCGGATCCCAACTGGGCTGAGCGCGAAGTCTCACTCTCGTCCGCGGGCCACCGCCAGGTCGGTGAGCAGGGCGCGTCCCGCGGCGACCGCCGGCCAGGTGTCCTGCTGGGCCAGGACGGCGATCGCGCAGGTCGGGAACTTCTCCCGGGTGCGTTCGAGGGCGTCGCTCAGCGCCTCCTGGGCGAGCAGCAGAACCAGGTCCTGGACCGCGGGGTTGTGGCCGACCAGCAGCAGTGTGCCCACATCGGGCGGGGTTTCGCGTACGACGGCGAGCAGGTCGGCCGGGTCCGCGCCGTAGAGGCGGGGTTCATGGCGGACGGTGGGTCGGTCCGGGAGTTGCTCGGCGGCGAGCTCCCAGGTCTGCCGGGCGCGTTCGGCGGTCGAGCAGACGACCAGGTCCGGGATGCAGTCGGCGGCCCGCAGCCAGCGTCCGGCGGCCGGCGCGTCGCGCAGTCCGCGCTCGGCGAGCGGTCGGTCGTGGTCCGCCACGTCCGGCGGCCAGGCGGACTTCGCATGCCTCAGGACGACCAGTCGGCGCAGTGCTTCCACGAGGGCCTCCCTCCATCGTCACCCAGCGGGGATCTCACTCCCCCAGCTTCACACCCAGGGGCGGGCGCACGCACCCACCGCGCCGGGCCGGGCGTCGGTGGGGGAAGTCGTGGTGCGGGTCCGGCGCGGCGCGGCTGCCACCTGTACGCCTTTCCTAAAGTGGGGCAAACCCGCCGTAACCGCTTATGCGCCCGCGGCTCATCGCTCATCCGCATCAGATCGAGGGCACCATGGAGATGCACACCGGAGCCGCCCCGGCCGCACCCAGGAATCCGGGCCTCAAGCGCGACATCGGACTGATCGGCCTGATCTGGGCGTCGGAGGGCTCCATCATCGGGTCCGGCTGGCTGTTCGGGGCGTTGTACGCCGCGCAGGCGGCCGGCACGGCGGCCCTCGTCTCCTGGGCGATCGGCGCCGTCGCCATCATCATCCTGGCCTTCGTCCACGCCGAGCTGGGCGCCATGTACCCGGTCGCGGGCGGCACCGCGCGCTTCCCGCACTACGCGTTCGGCAGCGCCGCCGGTGCGTCCTTCGGCTGGTTCTCCTGGCTACAGGCGGTGACCGTGGCGCCGATCGAGGTCATGGCGTCGCTGAACTACCTCAGCGTGCACGCGCCCTGGGTGCAGTCCGGCGAGAACCAGCTGACCGCCGCCGGGTACGGCCTGGCCGTCGCCTTCATGGCGTTCTTCGTCGTCGTCAACTTCTTCGGCATCAAGTGGCTCGCGCACACCAACAGCGCGGCGACGTGGTGGAAGGTGTTCGTCCCCGTCCTCACCATCATCGTGCTCGCCGCGACCGCCTTCCACGGCGACAACTTCGGCTACCAGGGCTTCTCCCCGTTCGGCGCACAGGGTGTGCTCTCCGCGATCAGCACCAGCGGCATCATCTTCGCCCTGCTGGGTTTCGAGCAGGCCGACCAACTGGCGGGCGAGAGCCGCAACCCGGCACGGGACATCCCCCGCGCGGTGATCGGCTCGATCTTCATCGGCGCCCTGATCTACGTGGCACTACAGGTGGTCTTCATCGGCGCCCTGCCGCACAGCGCCTTCATCCACGGCTGGGCCAACCTGTCGTTCGCCGGCAAGGCGGGACCGTTCGCCGGCCTGGCCACCGCCGTCGGGCTCGGCTGGCTGGCCACGCTGCTGTACGTCGACGCGGTGGTCTCGCCGTCCGGCACCGGCCTGATCTACGTGACGGCGACCTCCCGGGTCTCCTACGGCCTGTCGCGCAACGGCTACGTACCGGCGATCTTCGAGCGCACCACCAAGCGCGGTGTGCCGTGGTTCGGCATGCTCTTCGCGTTCGTCGTCGGATTGATCGTCTTCCTGCCGTTCCCGACCTGGCAGAAGCTGGTGGGGTTCGTCACGTCGGCGAGCGTGCTGATGTACGCGGGCGGCCCGCTCGCCTTCGGCTGCCTGCGCAAACAGGATCCGCACCGACCGCGGCCGTACCGCCTGCCCGGCGGGACGTTCTGGTCGCCGGTGGCGTTCATCGTGTCGAACCTGATCATCTACTGGGCCGGCTGGGACACCCTGTGGCGGCTCGGCGTGGCGATCGTGCTCGGCTATCTGCTGCTGGGCGGCTCGGCGCTGCTCAAGCTCAACCCGAAAGCGCCGCACGCGGACTGGAAGTCCGCGCAGTGGCTGCCGGTGTACCTGCTGGGGCTGGGCGTGATCTCCTGGCAGGGCGGTTTCTGTAGCACCGGGCCGGCGTCCAAGGCGTCCTGCGGGGCGACGGACGCGCTTCCGCTGTGGTGGGACATGGTGATCATCGCCGTGTTCAGCCTGGCGATCTACTACTGGGCGCAGTGGGTCCGGCTGCCGGACGGGGCAACCCAGGAGTACATCGGCTCGGTCGAGGTGGTGCCGGGGCACTGACGGGGGGACGACCTCCCGGCCGCTCAGGTGGAGAGCCGTTGCGGCGCTGCCGCGCGCGTCCGTGCGGCAGCGCGTACCGCGGGTTCCGGATCCGGTCCGATCTCCTGGTCCAGCGCCGTCACCGCGCTCTGGAGCACCTCGGGCCCGACCACGTCGACGAGCAACAGGCCCAGCGCGTACGACTTCTGAGTAACCGTCATTTCACCGGCCGCCAGCGCCTCGACGGCCACCCCGAGGTCCTGCTGTTCCTGCTCGGGCAGGTTCTGTAGCAGCGCCGGGCAGAAGGCCGGCAGGGCATGGACGGCGGACGGCGCCGGCCGGTCGGCGTCCGGCAGCGGGCTCCGGCGGATCAGGGCCGGCGCGTGCTCCGCGTGCCGGTGCGGGCGGCCGTCCAGTCCACGATCTGCACCGCCGCCCCGGCGGCCTCCCGCCCCTGGCAGCGCGCATGGTGCCGGCGCGCGATGCCGTCCAGGTCGAGGTGGTCACCGAAGGCGGGCAGGGCCGCCAGTCGGCGCGCATACGCCCACACCCGCCGGTGTTCGGCGATGCGGTGCACCGCTGCCGCGTCCAGGTGCCAGCGGTGCACCGTGTCGAGCTGTACCAGGGTCACCCACAACTGGACGTCGGCGGCGGTGAGTTCATCGCCGAAGAGGTGGTCGCGGCCGGTCAGCCGCCGCTCCAGCGAGCCCAGCGCGCCGAGCAGGGTGCCCAGCGCGGCCTCGTGGGCCGAGCCGTCGATACCGAGCCGGCCGGCGCACTGCGCGGCCTCGTTGATGTCCTGCTCGCAGAGCTGCCCGAGCGCCTCGATGTCCTCCGCCGCCCGCGGTGGGTGGAGCACGGGGCCGTTCACACCGAACCGTTCGGCCAGGTCCCGCAGGATGTCGGAGGGGTGGGCGCTGACGATCCGGCCCGTCCAGCCGTCGCTGAGCACCGGCGCCGCGGCCGGCCCGGGGTGCTGGTGCGAGCTGGCCTCGTACAACGGTCGCAGTACCGCGTAGCCGCCTCCGGGACCGTCGGGGACGGCGGGCAGCAGGGTGACCGGGAGGATGTCACCGAGGTCCAGCAGGCTGTGGGTGACGGCGATCCGCAGACAGTCCGGACAGGACAGCGAGAGGTGCAGGCGATAGCGGTGCGGCACGGCGTAGTGGCCACTGCGCGCGTCGCAGCCGATCCTGCCCCGCAGGGACGGAAGGGTGGTCTGTGACGTGGCGGACATGCGACTCCCTGGGTTCCGGGGCCGGCTCATGGCCGCCCTCGCAGGTACGGGGGCGGATGGACCGGCGAATGTGCGGGCAGACGTGCGGGAAATGGCAAGCAGGGGACGGCGTCGGCCCGGGCCCGGGGTGGAGGGGACGCGACGGGGAGACGACGCGGTACGGGAACGCGGTGCGACGGAGGGCGCTACCGCCTCAGCGAAGGGGACTTGCCGCGCTGCACACACGCAGGAGGTCGATGTGCCGGCGCGAGGTGAGCGGGGGGAGCGGCGGCACCGCGCACACCGCGCGGTTGGCGGCCGATCCTGCACGCCCCATGTTTTCCCACCCGTCCGCTAGGGTTCCCGCGTCGAGTGTCGAGCCGCCGTCGAGCCGCGTCAAGGGGGGGGTGCGAGGGGGCGGTTCGCGCCCCCACGGGCGAGGAGCGGACGGCGGGCGGGGCCCGCGGACGCAGGCCGGCCCGCTCCTGCGGAATAATGCCGCCATGCGGATTTCGGCCAGAGCGGACTATGCGGTGCGTGCCGCGCTGCAACTCGCCGGCGTCCGGGACGCGGGCCCGCTCAAGGCGGAGGCGATCGCCGAAGCCCAGGACATTCCGCACAAGTTCCTCGAAGGCATCCTGAACGATATGCGCCGGGGCGGACTGGTCCTCAGCCAGCGCGGCGGCAACGGCGGCTACCGGCTGGCCAAGCCCCCGGAGGCGATCAGCATCGCGGACGTCATCCGCGTCGTGGACGGGCCACTGGTGTCGGTACGCGGCGTGCGCCCACCGGAGTTGTCGTACACCGGACCCGCCGAGTCGCTGCTGCCCCTGTGGGTGGCGCTGCGGGCCAATGTCCGCCAGATCCTCGACGGCGTGTCACTGGCCGACGTCGCCTCGGCCGAGCTGCCCGCCCGGGTGTCCGCGCTGGCCGAGGACCCGGCCTCCTGGACGAACCCGTAGCGAACGACCCTGAGCGGGTGTCCGAATCACAAGACCTGGCTGTCCACTCCTTGAACACCTCTTGCTGTCAACGGATTCCGGACGCATTCTTTCCCTACTAATCCAGTGGGAAAACTAGGGAAACTGGATCCGAGAGGGGACGGTGTCCGGCGCCATGCCGAAGACTTCCGCAGTGCGCCCCACCACCGATCCGACCAACTCCCCCTCGGGGGACGGCATATGGCCGCGCATCACCCGTGAGGTCGCGGACGACCTCGCGGTCGACGCGATCACCCGCGACCGGGCGGGCAAACCTCCGCACGACGAACTCTGCCGGCTGCGCGAGGCCGGGCTGCCGGCCCTGTTGCTGCCGCCGGCCCCGCCGCGGCGGGGCGCCGACTGGCGGACCGCCTGTGCGGTCATCCGGGAGATCTCGGCGGCCGACGGCTCCATCGGCGAACTGCTCGGCCGCCACTACGTCCTGTCGTGGAGCGCCCGGCTCTTCGGCACCCCCGAGATGGCCGACGTGCTCGAACTCCAGGCGGCCGAGGAGCAGTGGCTCTGGGGCGGGAGCACCGACGTTCCGGGGACCGAGCCGGAGACCGGGAGCGGCCCCGAGCTCACCCTCACCCCGACACCCGACGGGTACGCCCTGAACGGGCACCGGAGCTTCGCCGCGGGCGTCACCGTCGCCGACCGGCTGGTGCTCGGCGCGGTGTGCACCGGCACCGGCGAGTCCCTGATCGTCCTCGTGGACCCGGCCCACCCCGGCGTCACGGCCGTCCCGGCGCACGACCGCCTCGGCCAACGGCTCACCGGAGCCGGCACCCTCGGTTTCGAGGGCGTCCCGGTGCGCCCCGGCCAGGTGCTCGGTGCCGTCCCGCACGATGAGCACGACGTCTCCCCGTTCGCCACGCTCGCACCGCTGGCGCTCCGGCTCGCACTCGTCCACGTCGGCCTGGGGATCGCCGAAGGAGCGCTGGCCGAGGCCCGGGACGTCGGCCGCACCGCGCCGCGCTCCTGGCTGCCGACGGAGGGCACGGAGGGCGGCGGGTACGCGGGGCAGCCCGGCGGCGATCCGTACCTCCTGCTCGCCTACGGGGAACTGGTGGCCGCCGCGCACACGGCGGCGGCGGTCGTCGAACCGGCGACGGAGGCACTGGCCAGGGGGCTGCTGAGGGGGCGGGCGCTCGACGTCGAGGAGCGCGCCGACATCGCCGTCCTGGTCGCCGCGGCGGAGGCCGTCACGAGCAGGTCCGCCCTGCACATCACCACCCGCATCCTGGAACTGACCGAGGGCACCGACTCCCCCGCCGGTGGTCCCGGCTTCGACAGGTTCTGGCGCAATGCCCGCGTCCTGACGGCGCAGTGCTCGCCCACCCACCGGCTCCGGGACATCGGCGACCACTATCTGAACGGGACGCATCCTCCGTTGACGCTGCACATCTGACGCGCCCCGCGCCCCGCCGACGGGTCTCCCGCGCCGCGCCCGCGCGCCCGTCGGCGCCGCGCCGGCCGGCCCCGCGTCCCGGGCTGCGGCGCCCCTGCGCGGCCCGCAGGATGGCGGTATGGACCGGGGTGGACACGGCGGTGACGGCGGCGGGCTGCACAAGGTGCCGTTGAGCAATCCCGAGCGCCGGCGCGAGGTGTTCGACGTCGTACTGGGACTGCTGGCCGAGGTCGGGTACGAGCGGTTCACCATGGACCTGGTCGCGCAGCGCGCCAGGGCGAGCAAGGCGACCCTGTACCAGCGGTGGCCGTCGAAGGCGGAGCTGGTGGTGGCCGCGCTACAGGAGCACCAGCCGGTGGTCACCGGCCCGGACACCGGTTCGCTGGTCGGCGATCTGCGTCAGGTGCTGCTGTCGTGGCTGGCGGGCTGGGACGCGCGGGACCGGGGGCTGATGCTGGCGCTGCTGGAGGGCAGCCGGCGCGACGAGGAGCTCGCCCGGCTGCGCAGGGATCGGCTCGGCAGCCCGATCCGACGGGCGGCGGAGGCGGCTCTGGCCAGGGCCCGCCGGCGCGGGGAGATCGCGCCGCGGATCGATGAGGAGCTGGCGCTGGAGCTGCCGTTCGCGCTGCTGTTGATGCATGTGCTGGTGCTGGACGAGGAGCCGAGCCGTGCCCTGGTCGACCGGATCGTGGACGGGCTGCTGACGCCCCTGCTGAGCACATCAGGAGAGAGGCCCGAATAGTACAGTTTCGTACTACTCTGGGAGCAGGGGTTGCGATTCTCGCCGCAGGTTGGAGGGAGCGTTCCCATGTGCGCCACCCAGCTCGCCCCGGCACCGCTGCCGACGCGCCGCGACTGCCCGTTCGATCCGCCGGAGGCGTACCGGCGGCTGCGGGAACGGGATCCGGTCAGCCGGCTGGCCTTCCCGGACGGCAAGACCGGCTGGCTGCTCACCCGCCATCAGGACGTCCGCGCGCTGCTCGCGGACGACCGGTTCAGCGCGGACCGTGCCCGGGCCTCGCTGCCCGTGCGGAGCGTCGCGATCCGCCCCGTGGAGGCCGAAGAGCGCGCCGGCGTGCTCCTCACCATGGACCCTCCGGAGCACACCCGTTACCGGCGGATCCTCACCCGCTACTTCACCGTGCGGCGCATGCGGGCGCTGGCCCCGAGGATCGAGCAGATCGTCACCGGCCACCTGGACGCGATGGCACGCAACGGCCCTCCGGTGGACCTCGTCCCCGCCTTCGCCCTGCCGGTCCCGTCACTCGTGATCTGCGAACTGCTCGGCGTCCCGTACGCGGACCGGACCACGTTCCAGCGCTGGACCTCGACGCTGCTCGGACTGCACACGACCGAGGCCGAGGCGCTCGCGGCCCGCGTCGCACTGCGCACCTATGTGCACGACCTCGTCGTCGACAAACGCACCCACCCCGATGACGCCCTGCTCAGCCACCTGATCGCCAGGGGGAACGAAGCCCCCGAGGACGCGATGGACGACGACGAACTGGCGGGGATCGGGCGTCTGCTGCTGGTCGCCGGGCACGAGACCACCGCGAACATGCTGGCGCTCGGCACCTACACCCTGCTGACGCACCCCGAGCAGCTCGACGCCCTGCGCGCCCACCCCGAGGGCGTCCAACACGCCGTCGAGGAGCTGCTGCGCTACCTCACCATCGTGCAGTTCGGCACCGTCCGGGTCGCGAAGCAGGACGTCGAGATCGCCGGGCGGCGGATCCGCGCGGGCGAGACCGTGGTCGCCTCGCTGGCCGCCGCCAACCGGGACGCCGAGCAGTTCGACCGGCCCGACGCCCTCGACCTGGCCCGCGAACCCTCGCAGCACGTGGCGTTCGGGCACGGCGTCCACCAGTGCCTGGGCCAGCAGCTGGCGCGGGTGGAGATGGAGATCGCCATCCCCGCACTCCTCCGCCGCTTCCCGGCGCTGCGGCTGGCCGTCCCGGCGGACCGCGTCCCGCTCCGCGACGACATGGTGATCTACGGCGTGCACGCCCTTCCACTGACCTGGGGGTGAGCCACCGTGCGCATCCACATCGACCACTCCCGCTGCCGCGGGGCCGGACAGTGCGCGCTCAGCGCTCCGGGGATCTTCGACCAGTCGGAGGAGGACGGCACGGTCGTGGTCCTGAACGACGAGCCGCCGCCCGAGCTGCACGGCGCGGCCCGCCGCGCCGCGGCCCTGTGCCCGAATGCGGTCATCCGGATCGTGGAGGACGACGCACCGCACTGAGCCGTGCCGAGCGCGCGCCGCTCCCGCCGATGCCGCCGCCCCGCCTCAGCAGGGCCACAGCGTGAAGCCGCCCTCCTGGTCGGCGGCGATGCCCGGGCGGAAGCCGACGCCGATCCGCTCCAGGAGCCGCTGCACCCAGCGGAGGTCCTCGTCCGAGGGGCGCTCCAGCCGCATCCGCCGGGCCTGTAGGGGGGTGATCCGCAGGTCGTGCAGCCGGCCGGTGTCCGGCTCCACCGAGACGAGGAAGAGCAGCCGCAGGTCGTCCCGGTACTCCTCGTAGCCGGTGATGCCCTCGTAGTCGTCGATGAAGTCGCCGCAGCCGTGGACGAGGAGCTTGCCCTGGTAGACCTCCAGGGCGCGCGGGTGGTGGGCGGAGTGCCCGTGGACGATGTCCACGTCGCCGTCGAGGAGTGCGT
Source organism: Streptomyces sp. NPDC048506 (assembly GCF_040651315.1). Lineage (NCBI taxonomy): Bacteria > Bacillati > Actinomycetota > Actinomycetes > Kitasatosporales > Streptomycetaceae > Streptomyces > Streptomyces sp. NPDC048506. The sequence goes on along the minus strand of NZ_JBEZIX010000008.1, from coordinate 147,527 downwards.
GCGCGAAGTCCAGCTCGGCGCGGGAGGCGCCGTAGCCCCAGTTGGGGCCCCAGTGGATCGAGGCCACCGCGAGGTCTCCCGGGCGCTTGGCCCGCCGTACGCGGTCGGCGAGCTCGGCCGCCGCGGCCCGGGTCGGCCCGTCCACGAAGGCGACCCCGCTGCGGTCCTCGGCCGCCGCCCAGGAGTGCGGAATCCCGCTGGACGGCATCCCGCACGCGAACACCAACACCCGCCCCCCGTCGAACGGCACGACGGCCGGGCACCCCGCGGCCTCGGCGTCCCGGCCGGCCCCTGCCGTGCGCAGCCCGGCGCCCGCCAACGCGTCGAGCGTCTCGGCCAGTCCGCTGCGGTCGAAGTCCAGGACGTGGTTGTTGGCCAGTACGCAGACGTCGGGGCGGGCGGCGGTCAGGCACGGGAGGTTCGCCGGGTTCATCCGGTAGTGGACGGCCTTGCCGGGGGCGAAGGCGCCACTGCGGGTGACGCTGGTCTCCAGATTGATCACCCGGGCGGCGGGGGCGACCCGGTCGAGCACCCCCAGCGCCGCTCCCCACGGCCAGGCGAAGTCGACCGGACGGGGAACGGGGCCGTTGACCACCTCCGCGAGGTCGACGTAGACGCGGGCGTCGCGGACGTACCCCTCGCGCAGCTCGGGGTCGCCCGGGTGCGGAAGGATCTGGTCGACACCGCGGCCGAGCATGACGTCACCGCAGAGGAACACGGTGATCGGGTCACCGCCCATTCCTCCAGGCTAGGTCGGGATTTGGGGAGGAGCCCGGTCGGGGTTCCGGTACGCGGACGGGGTACGGCACGAAGGTGCTGCTGTGCTCGTCCACGGCGAGCGGGCGGCCCAGCGGCGGTACCGCGCGCTGGGGGCAGTCCAGGCGTTCGCAGATGCGGCAGCCCATGCCGATGGGTGTGGCGGCCGAGGCGTTGTCGAGGTCGAGGCCGTCGGAGTAGACGAGTCGGGAGGCGTGCCGGGTCTCGCAGCCGAGGCCGATGGCGAAGCTCTTGCCCGGTTCGCCCCAGCCGCCGCGGTGCCGGGTGACGGTGCGGGCGGTCCACAAGTAGCGCTGCCCGTCCGGCATCGCGGCGATCTGGACCTGGATGCGGCCGGGCGCGGCGAACGCCTCGTAGACGTTCCACAGCGGGCAGGTGCCGCCCGCCCGGGAGAAGTGGAAGCCGGTCGCGGACTGCCGTTTTGACATGTTGCCGGCGCGGTCGACCCGGACGAAGGAGAACGGCACTCCGCGCAGACGGGGGCGCTGGAGGGTGCTCAGGCGGTGGCAGACCGTCTCGTAGCCGAGGCCGAAGCGGTCGGTGAGGCGCTCCAGGTCGTAGCGCATCTCCTCGGCCGCGGCGTGGAAGGCGCGGTAGGGGAGGATCAGCGCGGCGGCGGTGTAGTTGGCGATGCCGATCCGGGCGAGCAACCAGGTGGTGGAGCCCTCCTCGTAGTCCTCGGAGGCGAGCGCGGAGAGCGCGTCCGCGAACTCCAGCAGGGCCAGCTGGGTGGCCATGCGGAAGGCCTGCTGGCCCGGTCGCAGGCGGTGGGAGAGGTGCAGCACCCGGGCGGTCGGGTCGTAGTGGTGCAGACGGCGGCCGGAGTCGGCGGCCAGGCGGACGCCGTGCTTCTCGGCGAGCCGGGTGGCGAGGGTGCGCAGCACCTCGCCGGGGCGGATGCCGAGGTCGTCGGCGAGCGTTTCGGCCGCGAGGTCCAGGTCGTGCAGGTAGTTCCGGCGCCGGTAGAAGAACTCCCGGATCTCCTCGTGCGGCGGGCGGGGCGCGGCCGCGTTGCCGTGGTCCCGGCCGTCCGTCGCCTCGGCCAGCCGCTCGGCGAGGGTCTGGTTGCGGCGGCCGAGGTCGAGCAGGACGCCGGCGACCGCCGGCAGCCGGGAGGCCAGTTCCGAGAGGTCGGCGGGCGACACCCGGGCGGCGGTGACCTCGTCCGCGAGCGCCTCGCGCAGGTCGGCCAGGAGCCGGCTGGTGTCGCGCTCCGAGAAGAAGCCCGGGTCGACGCCGAACGTCTCGGTGAGCCGCAGCAGCACCGGTACGGTCAGCGGCCGCGCGTCGTGTTCCATCTGGTTGAGGTAGCTGGGCGAGATCGCGAGCATGCGTGCCAGTGCGGCCTGGCTCAGCCCTCGTTCCTCGCGCAGCCGGCGCAGCCGCGTCCCTGCGTAGGTCTTGCCCACAACACCGTCCCTTCGTTCCGGCGGGAGCTTAGGCAGTACCGGGCACAGGCGGGTATGCACCTTCGCAAAGTTGGCAAGAAGGCATCGGAAGATGCGCGGAAGTTGGCAGACGTCCATGGTTGTTGGCACCCAGTGCCAATGTCAGAGTCGTGGTGCGGCCCGCCGGACCCCGGCGGCCGGAGCGGAAATCCGGGGCGGATACGCGCCCTGACGTCGTAGACCCTGGATTTCCGAGCCGGCCACCCGGGCGCATTGCTCACCTCTCCACACACCGGGAGGGGTTCGGCGGGCATCGCAACGGACGGTGCGGCACTCAGTGCCGTGCTTCGCACAGTTCGCAGGCGCACGGTCCGCGGGCACACGATCCACGGCGATTTCAGGCGACCCCGGGAGACGGTCATGGTTCAGGCAGCAACGACGACGGCCGAACAGCTGGCACGGCGGTGGGCAACGGACCCCCGCTGGGCCGGAGTCGAGCGGACGTACCGGGCCGAGGACGTGGTGCGGCTGTCCGGCAGCGTCCGCGAGGAGCACACGCTGGCCCGGCGCGGCGCCGAGCGGCTGTGGCGGCAGCTGCACGAGCAGGACTACATCCACGCGCTGGGCGCGCTCACCGGTGGGCAGGCGGTGCAGCAGGTGAAGGCCGGGCTCCAGGCCGTCTACCTCTCCGGCTGGCAGGTCGCCGCCGACGCCAACCAGGCCGGCCACACCTACCCCGATCAGAGTCTGTACCCCGCCAACTCCGTTCCCCAGGTGGTGCGCCGGATCAACAACGCGCTGCTGCGCGCCGACCAGATCGCCACCGCGGAAGACGCCGGCGACACCACGGACTGGCTCGTGCCGATCGTCGCCGACGCCGAGGCCGGCTTCGGCGGTCCGCTCAACGCCTTCGAACTGACCAAGGCGATGATCGCGGCCGGTGCGGCGGGCATCCACTACGAGGACCAGCTCGCCTCCGAGAAGAAATGCGGCCACCTCGGCGGCAAGGTCCTGGTGCCGACCGCGCAGCACGTGCGCACCCTCAACGCGGCCCGCCTCGCCGCCGACATCGCCGATGTGCCGACCGTCATCGTCGCCCGCACCGACGCCCTGGCGGCCAACCTGCTGACCAGCGACGTCGACGAGCGCGACGCCGAGTTCGTCACCGGCGAGCGCACCGCGGAGGGCTTCTACCACGTCCGCAACGGCATGGCGCCGGTCATCGCCCGAGGCCTGGCCTACGCCCCGTACGCGGATCTCCTGTGGGTCGAGACCGGCACCCCGGACCTGGCGCAGGCCCGCGAGTTCGCGGAGGCGATCCACGCCCGGTACCCGGACCAACTGCTGGCCTACAACTGCTCGCCGTCCTTCAACTGGAAGGCCGCACTCGACGACGACCAGATCGCCAAGTTCCAGCGGGAGCTGGGCGCGATGGGCTACCGCTTCCAGTTCATCACCCTGGCCGGATTCCACTCCCTCAACCACGGGATGTTCGACCTGGCCCGAGGCTATGCCGAGCACGGCATGACCGCGTATGTCGACCTCCAGGAACGGGAGTTCGCCGCCCAGCGCCACGGCTTCACCGCCGTCAGGCACCAGCGCGAGGTCGGCACCGGCTACTTCGACCAGGTCTCCACCGCACTCAATCCGGCCTCCTCGACCACCGCGCTCGCCGGATCCACCGAGGAGGAGCAGTTCCACTAGGAGCGGGTTCCGCGGGGAGCGATTCCACCAGGGGCGGTTCCCTCAGGCGCGGTTGCGCGCGGGAACGCCGTGGACGACCGGGACCGAGGGGCCCGGTGGGCCGCCGGGGCTGAGGGGCCACGGCTGCTGTGACAGGGGTGCGGGGCAGAGGACTGAGGCTGCCCCGCACCCCTGTTGCGCGCGGGCACGGTCGTCAACCCGGCACATTCGGAGGGACACGTTCCGGGCATTCCCAGCCCACGAGCGATCACGGATAGTAGTCATCGACTACAGAACGTTGTCGCGTGGTGCCGTCCGCGCCGCCGACGCGCCATCGCCACAGGGAGACCAGGGAGACCGCATGGCCGCCTACCCGACCAGGACCGGAACCGAATACGGTACGGAAGTGGGCCCAGGGGACGCCCGCTACCAGGCCCTCAGAAGGGGGTTCAACCAGCGCTTCATCGCCACACCTGACTACGTGTCAGTGGTGAGCCGCACCGACGAGGTGGTCGCGGCGCTCAACAAGTACCTGGCGGACCACCGTTGTGACGAGAGCCTCGATCGGCGCCTCACGGTCCGTTCGGGCGGCCACTGCTACGAGAACTTCGTCTGCAGCGACGACGTCGGCGTGATCCTCGACCTCGGCCAGATGGACCGGGCGTATCTGGACCAGGAGATGGGCGCCTACTGCGTCGAGGCCGGCGCGAACAACTGGCATGTCGCCACCCACCTCTACGCCCCGTTCGGCGTGGCCCTCCCCGGCGGATCGTGCTACTCGGTCGCCGCCGGAGGGCATGTCTCCGGCGGCGGGTACGGGCTGCTGTCCCGGCAGCACGGGCTGACGGTGGACTACCTCTACGCGGTCGAGGTGGTCGTCGTCCGCGACGGGCAGCACGCGGAGGTGGTGGTCGCCCGCCGCGACTCACCCGAGGAGGAGTTGCGGGACCTGTGGTGGGCGCACACCGGCGGGGGCGGCGGCAACTTCGGCGTGGTCACCCGCTACTGGTTCAAGGGCCTGCCCAAACCCCCGAGCGACGTCCTGCTGCACGCCATCGCCTGGCCGTGGGACGACCTCCGGGACGATCCGGAGGGCTTCAAGTCCCTGGTGCGCAACTACGGGCTGTTCTACGAGTACGAGAACACCCCTCGGCTCCCGGAGCCCCTGCGCGCCGACTACACCGACATGTTCACTCTGCTCAAGCTGACCCATCACAGCAACGGCAAGGTCGGTCTGATCACCCAGCTCGACGCCACCCGGCCGGACAGCGTCGCCCGGTTGAACGCCTTCCTGAACTGGATCACCCAGGACCTGGGCGTCGCCCCCACTCCGCTGGACCGCCGGATGGGCGAGCACGCACCGATGGGCGGACTGCACGTGCCCACCAGACTGCCCTGGCTCACGGCCACCCAGACGCTCAACGGCTCCGGCGACAACCAGTGCGGCAAGTACAAGTCGGCGTACATGACCCGTGGATTCACCGAAGCGCAGCTGGACGCCATCTTCGCGGCGCTGACGGACCCGGAGTACGAGAACCCGCAGGCGCTCCTCCAGGTCGACTCCTACGGCGGCGCGATGAACCTCCCCGAGAGCGCCGACACCGCCGTCTACCAGCGCAGCTCGGTACTGAAGTTGCAGTACCAGACGTACTGGAGCTGGAAGGTGGACTCCAACGACGACGGTGTCGCCGACTTCCACGACGCGGACGTCGACCCCTCGATCGCGGCACCGCATCTGCGCTGGATCCGCGAGTTCTATCGCGAGGTCTACAAGGACACCGGCGGCGTGCCGGTGCTGGCGCCGACCGATGACCCCGGCGACGGACAGCCGGTGCCGGTGACCGACGGCTGCTACATCAACTACCCCGACACCGACCTCGACGACCCCGACTGGAACACCTCCGGCCAGCCCTCGCACCGTCTCTACTACGGCGACAACTACCACCGTCTCCAGGAGGTGAAGGAGCGCTGGGACCCGCGCAACGTCTTCCGTCACGCCCAGTCCGTCCAGCCGTTCACCCACTGATCCACGGGCGCCGCGCCGGGTGTCCGGTCTGCGGGGGTGTCCGGTCGGCGGGGTGTCTGGTCGGTGGGGTGTCCGGTCTGCGGGGGCGCGGTCAGCCGACGTGCACCCGTGGGCGGCGGGAGCGGTCGGGTTCGGCCTCGCGGAGAACCTCACGAGTGACGGGGGCGACCTCGCCCTGGCCGAAGAGGAAGAAGCGCAGGAACTGCGCGAGGGGGTTGCCCTCGGTCCACTCGAAGTAGATGTGCGGCCGCTGCCCGGTGGTGTCACGGACGTGCAGCAGCAGCGCGGCCAGCGCATTGGAGACGGTGGAGCTCTCCAGGGCGAGCACCCGGTAACGGTTGTGCAGGACCTCGCCGCGGACGTGCAGTTCGCTCTCGAATTCCGAGGGGTCGCCGACGGTGACCTCGACGAAGACGAAGTCGTCCTCGGTCTTCAGGTCGTTGTCGGTGCAGATCTGGTGGAGTTTGTCGCGGTACTCGGCCAGGTCGCGCTGGTCGGGTTCGTTCGCGATGAAGCGGATCTTGCGGTGGGCGACGTCGCGGACGAACCGCTCCGCCATCGGGTCGAGGACGACGCTGGACACCCGGAGCTCAAAGGCGCGGGCGAGGCGGGAGAGGAAGGACACCAGGATGATCCCGGCGATGAAGCAGGCGCCGATCTTCACACCGTCCGGCCGCTCGATGACGTTCGCGACGGTCGTGTAGAGGAAGACCAGGGAGATGGCGGCGAAGCCGATGGTCCAGCCGCGCTGGCCGGCGCGGTGGGAGGCGATGGTCACGGCGATCGCGGCGGAGCTGATCAGCACCAGGACGCCGGTGGCGTAGGCGCCGCCCTGGGCGTCCACGTCGGCGTCGAAGATCCAGGTGACCAGGAACGCGACGAGGGTGAAGACCAGCACCATCGGGCGCACCGCCCTCGCCCAGTGCGGTGCCATGCCGTAGCGGGGCAGGTACTGCGGCATGAGGTTCAGCAGCCCGGCCATGGCCGAGGCGCCGGCGAACCACAGGATGGCGATGGTGGACAGGTCGTAGACGGTCCCGAAGGCGGAGCCCAGGTACTCGTGCGCCAGATACGCCAGCGCCCGCCCGTTCGCGGACCCGCCGGGCTTGAACGCGTCCTCGGGGATGAGGAGGGTGGTGATGAAGCTGGTGATGATGAGGAAGACGCTCATGATCACGGCGGCGGTGGTCAACAGCTTCCTCGCGCCCCTGATCCGCCCCACCGGGCGCTCCTCGGTGTCCCCCGCATCGCCCTCGATGTGCGGCATGACCGCCACGCCCGTCTCGAATCCGGACAGCCCCAGCGCCAGCTTCGGGAAGACCAGCAGGGCCACCCCGACCATCGCCAGGGCATCGCCGTGCTCCACGGTCAGCGCATGGGACCAGTCGGCGACGACATGGGGAGCGGCGAGCACATGCCACAGTCCGGCCACGACCACGACCACGTTCAGGGCCAGATAGAGGCCGACCAGGGCGACCGCCACGCCGATCGCCTCCAGGAACCCCTTGAGGAAGACCGCGCCCAGCAGCGCGACCAGGGTCAGCGTGATGGTCATCTGCTGGTCGTGCAGCACGCTGCTGACGTGCGGGTTCTCCACGAGGTGGGTGGCGGCGTCGGCGGCCGACAGGGTGATGGTGATCAGGAAGTCGGTGGCCGCGAAACCCAGCAGCGTCAGCACGAACAGCTTGCCCTTCCAGAAGGACAGCAGCCGCTCCAGCATCGCGATCGAACCCTGGCCGTGCGGGCTCTCCTTCGCCACCCGCCGGTAGACCGGGAGCGCGCCGGCGAGCGTCACGATGACCAGAACGATGGTGGCCACCGGCGACAACAGCCCGGCGGCCAGCGCCGCGATGCCCGGCTGATAGCCGAGGGTGGAGAAGTAGTCCACACCGGTCAGGCACATCACCCGCCACCAGCGCTGCCCCTCGTGCGCGCTCTGCGGACCGGCATGCGGACCGGGATGGCGCTTGGCCATGTCGGTCAGGCCCTCCAGCAGCCACGCCCGGAACCGATGCCGCGCCGTGGCCCCGGTGGGCGAGGGGGCAGGGGCAGGGGCAGAGGCGGCCATCGTGCGCTCCCGTCGTAACACTAGAGAATCCAGCCATCGACAGAATCCAGCCATCGACCCGACGGCCACGTCAGGGTACGGAACCCAGTCCCCGTGGCCGTGGCCATCGGCGGAATGCCGCGCTCGTGTCCCGGCAGGTGGGTGCAGTCGGCCGATCGGCCCCCGGGCCGCTCGCTGGCGTCCGCGGTGCGGTGTGTAGCAGAGTGAAGGGAGGACTCGACGGCGCGGCCGGCGCCCGCCAGAGAGGCGGCCTGTCATGTCCATATCGCCGGATCGCCTGGTATCCCCCACCGAGGACTCCAGGTCGGCACTTCCGCGGCACGAGGAGTACGAGGACCTGTTCGATCAGGCCCCGGTGATCTTCGCTGCGCTGAGCGGCCCACGGCACGTGCTGGAGGCGGCGAATCCGGCGTTCTTCGACGCCCTCGGCGGCGCGCGCGGGCGCACCGGCGCACCGATCGGCGAGCTGTTCCCGGAGCTGGGGCCGCAGGGTGTGCTGGACCGGCTGGACACCGTCTACCGCACCGGCACCCCGTACCGGAACCGCAGCGGGCGGCTGGTACTGGGCGCGCCGGGGGCGGAGCGGGAGGGGTACTTCGACTTCACCTACGAACCCCGGCGCGATGCGGACGGCCGGATCGACGGGGTGGTGGTCATCGCCGTGGAGACCACCCCCTACCACCACGCCCAGCTCCTGGCGGCCGAGCAACGTCTGCTGCTGGAGCAGATCGCCCGCGACGCCCCGCTCGACGAGATCCTGACCGGCATGGCCCGGGCGATCGAGGAGCTCTCCCCCGAGCTGATCGTCTCCGTGCTGCTCGCCGACCCCGACGGCCGGCACCTGCGGCACGGCACCGGCCCCAGCCTGCCCGACTTCTACAACGAGACCATCGACGGGATCGCCGTCGGTCCGGACGTGGGCTCCTGCGGCACCGCCGCCTATCTGCGCGCCCCCGTGATCGTCAGCGACATCGCCACCGACCCCCGCTGGGACGGCTTCCAGGACCTGGCCCGGCAGGCCGGCGTGGCCGCCTGCTGGTCCACCCCGATCCTGGACTCGGAGGGCAGGCTGCTGGGCACCTTCGCGATGTACCACCGCACGCCCAAGGCGCCCGAGGACAAGGACGTGGCGCTGAGCGCCGCGTTCGCCCGGGTCACCGCGCTGGCCATCGAACGCCACCGCGCCGTGGCGGCCGAGCACGCCGCGCAGGAGCGGGAGAAGGCCGCCCGGGAGGACCTGGCCTTCGTCCTGGACGCCAGCACCGCCATCACCCGCGAGCCGCACTACTTCGAGTGCCTCCAGTGCATGGCGCGGCTGACCGTGCCCACCCTGGCGCCGCTGTGCACCGTGCACGTCCTGGAGGACGGCCGTACCCGACGGATCGCCGTCGCCGCCGCCAGCGACGCCGCGGAGTCCCTCCTCGCCTCCCACGCCGTACGCGACGAGATCGACACCGCGGTCGCCCGCGTACTGGCCTGTGGCACCACCGAGACCGGCCGGCCCCGCCGCAGCGCCGAAACCGGCCCCGACCAGGCCCGCGACCACCCCGACGCCGCCGTCGGACGCCCCGCCGTCATCGACTACGCCTGCGTACCGCTGTCCACCCGCGGCCGCACCTTCGGCGTACTGACGCTCCTGGCCCCCGACCGGCCCCTCGACGGCCACGTCATCGCCCTCGCCGAAGAGCTGGCCCGCCGGGCCGCCTCCAGCGCCGACAACGCCCACCAGTTCACCGATCGCGTGCGGCTCTCCCGCGACCTCCAGGCCGGCCTGCTGCCGCCCGAACTCCCCTCGATCCCCGGCGCCGATCTGGCCGCGTCGTACCACCCGGCCGGTGAGGGGCTCGACGTGGGCGGCGACTTCTACGACGTCTTCCCACTGCCCGGCGACCGCTGGGGGCTGATGATCGGCGACGTCTGCGGGCGCGGCGCACCGGCCGCCACCACCACCGGTATGGTCCGCCACACCGCGCGGGCCGCTGCCCGGCTGCTCGACGACCCGGCGGCCGTGGTCGCCGCCATCAACGACGCGCTCACCGAGAGCACCACGGAGGACAACTTCGTCTCGCTCGTCTACGGCGAACTGCGGCGTACCGCCGCCCACCTCACCCTGGACCTGATGCGCGCCGGGCACGTCCCGCCGCTCGTGCGCCGCGCCGACGGCACGGTCGAGGAGCTCGCCGAGCCGGGGCTGCTCCTGGGCATCGGCCCTGACATCGAGGGCGCTCCCTGCCACATCGAACTCTCCCCGGGCGACAGTCTGGTGCTCGTCACCGACGGCATCACCGAAGCCCGCTCCCCCGACGGCGAACTCTTCGACGACCAGCGCCTGGTCGCCGCCCTCGCCGCCGTACCGACCGCCTCCCCCACGGCCAGGGCCCTGGTCCACTCCGTGACGGCCGCGGTCACCGCATTCGCCGGCGACTCCACGCCCGACGACCAGGCGGCGCTGGTCCTGACCGCCACCTGACACCAGGTGTGCCGTCTTCCCCGTCCCGCGTCTTCCGCCCCACGGGCCTGGTGTGCACGGGCCGCGGCCGGCTCCACCCGGGAGCGGTTCCGGCTCACCTCTGTTGGGTGCCCGGCATCAATTCGATGCGGATGCCGTCATCGTCCTGGATCACATAGGTAGTTCCGGTCCCGGGGTTCCAGCCGAGCGGCAGCAGGTAGTAGCTGCCGTTGCGGTCGATGAGCCGGCGGAGGCCGGTGTAGCGGTAGCGGAAGTGCACTTTGGCACCGAGGTCCGTCACCCTCAGCCCGGGCCCGGCCAGGCTGAGACGGTCGGCGCTCAGGACCACCACCGCGGTACGGCGGGTGAGGTGGTCACCGGCCTGCCGAGCCTCCTGCTCGCCGAGTTCGCTGGTGGCGAGGCTGAGCGACCACATCACCAGCAGACCGGCCGCGAAGACGGGCACGGCCTTGCCCCACAGGGTGGCCGGCGGGGCCGCACCCTCGCGGGCCCAGGGGGTCTGCCCGAGGAACACGCCGACCCCCAGCAGCAGGGGGGCGATCCATTGCTGAGGAGCGAGGTACGACCACAGGAGGAGGAGCACCAGGCCTGTTCCGACGACGTAGCGGTGCGCCCGGGCCACCGCGCGCAGCGGCCGCTCCACCGCGCGGGCGAGGCGTCCCCGGTCGGCGTCCTCGTCCGCGTCCTGCCTGCTCGCCAGGTGACGTGCGGCCAGAACGGCGAGCGTGCCGACGATCGCCACCGGGGCGCTCACCAAGTTCAGGCTCTGGAGGGCCACTTCGGCGAATCCGAAGCCCAGGCTGAAGGAGTCCAGGCGGAAGTAGTGGTAGTAGGCCGTCAGGTAGAGCGCGCCGAGGAAGTACATGAGGGCGACGAGGAAGGAGGCCTGGGTGACGACGATGCCGAGCAGACCGGCGGCCGTGCGCTCCCCCGCGACGGGCGATGTGCGCGGCACGCCCGGCGGGGACGGCGATCGCACGCCCGGCGGGGACGGCGATCGCACGCCCGGCGGGGACGGCGGCCGCACCCGCGGCGGCCGCGCCTGCCGTGCGGGAGGGGAGGAACGGCGGGTGGGACGCCGTCGGTCCGGTCCGTCGGTCACGGGCATCACCTGCTCCACTTCGCCGGGGCCCGGCTCACGATGCCGAAGGGGATATGCAGCTCTCGGTCGGCGAAGCGGACGGGTCGGTGTCGGACGAGGAAGAGGGCGGCGCGGAAGGCGAGGGCGCAGCGTCCCCGGGTGCCTCGGACGAGGCGGACGGTGAGGCGGTCGGGTCCGACGACGGTTCCGGGGAGGAGGACGGGGACTCGTCCACGGAGGAGCAGGGCGGGAGTTCCCCGCCTCCGTCCCCTCCGATGTCTCCGGCCCCTCCGACGTCGCCGCTGCCGCCGTCGCCCCCGCCACTCGGATCCACCCCGCCGCCGGCCGCCGGCGGGCGGTCGTTGTCCACGGGTGGCGGCGCGACCGGCGGCACCGGGTCACCGCCGTAGCCGGGCGCGCCGCCGGCCGCGCCGCCCGACTCCGCGCCGCCCGCCGCCATGTGGTCGCTCTGCCGGCCGATGCCGGACGAGGACTCCGCCGCATCGGGCGCGGCACTGTGGCCGGCCCCGACCGTGGGCCGGCCGTTCCCGAAGTGCCGGCCGGACGCTCCGGGCGCCTCCGACGCGCTGTGTGCGCACCCCGCTGCCGCGATCAGCGCCGCCACGACCGCGGCGGCACGGAGCGACTGACGCTGCCTCTTCCGATGTGCCATGGTGGTTCCCCCGTTGCGTTGCCGTCCCAAGGGCCCACGACCCCGGGTGAGTTGGCGCGCACTAGGAGCAACGCACGGCGTCCGGATTCGGTTCCACCCCGCCGGCCCCGTCGTCACCCCGCGCCGTCACCCCGTCCCTCTCGCGACGCCGTCCCGGCCGTTGCCGAGGAGGCCGCCGAGAACGTCGCCGAGGACGTCGCCGGGGCGTCGGACGACCGGTCCGGCCGACCGGGCACGAACCGTTTTGGCGCCGGCGGGATTTCTCCATACGATCCAGCGATGATCACAAGAAAACGGCTGGCGGCCGGGGTGTGCGGGGTGCTCGCCGCGCTGGCTGTCGCCCTTCTTCCCACGCCCGCCGGCGCCGACGAGCCGGATGCGAAACCCTCCCCCAAGGTCGAGTTGACGCTCGACGTCAGCGGCTCGATGCGGGCCCGCGACATCGACGGCCAGAGCCGGATGGCCGCCGCCAAGCAGGCGTTCAACGAGGTGCTGGACGCCGTGCCGCACGACGTCCAGCTCGGCATACGGACGCTCGGTGCCAACTACCGGGGCGAGGACCGGAAGGTGGGCTGCAAGGACACCCGCCAGCTCTACCCGGTCGGACCGCTGGACCGGACCGAGGCGAAGACCGCGGTGGCGACGCTGACGCCCACCGGCTGGACGCCCATCGGCCCCGCCCTGCTCGGAGCCGCCCAGGACCTCAAGGGCGGTGACGGAACCCGCCGGATCGTGTTGATCACGGACGGCGAGGACACCTGCGCCCCGCTCGACCCCTGCCAGGTGGCCCGGGACATCGCGGCCCAGGGCATCCACCTCACCGTCGACACCCTGGGGCTGCTGCCCGACGCCAAGACCCGTAAGCAGCTGAGCTGCATCGCGGAGGCCACCGGCGGGACGTACACCTCCGTGCAGCACACCAAGGAACTGCGCGACCGGGTGCACCAGTTGGTGGACCGGGCCGCCGATCCCGTCGTCACCCCGGTGCCCGCCAGGGGAACCCAGGCGTGCGCCGACGCCCCGAAGCTCAAGCCCGGCCTCTACAGCGACCGCGAGAAGTTCGCCGAGCACCGCTGGTACCGGGTGGACGTCCGGCCGGGGCAGGAGCTGCGCGCGTCGGTGAGCATCGCCGCCGACCGCGCCGTCAACAACGACTACGGGGTCCTGCTACAGGCCTCGACCGTGCACGGGCGGGAGATCGTCCGCGGCTCGGAGGCGGGCTACGGACGTACCGACGTGATCTCGTCCGGGCTGCGGTACCCCAAGGCGGAGACCGACGCCCCCGACGGCATGGACCAGGCACCGGCGGAGACGGTCTGCCTACAGGTCAGCAACTCCTTCTCGGCGCCCGCCTCGGTCAAGACCGACCCGGGCCTGCCGGTCGAGCTGGCCGTCGACCTCGTCGACGGTCCCCGCGACGCCTCGGACGCGGCCTCCTTCGGCCTCGGTCACGGCTGGTGGCTGCTGGTCTCGCTGGCCCTCGCGGGGCTGGTGGCCGGCCTGGTGTGGGGCTGGATCTCCCGTTGGCGCGTCACCGTCTGGAGGACCAACTGATGCGTACCGCACGCACATTGACCACCGTCGTGCTGGCCGCCGCCGGCCTGCTCGGTCCGGTGGGTCCCGCCCTGGCCGACAGCCCCGCACCGAGCCCGAGCGCGAGTGACGGCGACACTGCCGGGCCCACCGAGGCCGGCACCTCCTTCCGCACGGCGACCGCCGTCAAGCCGGACCAGCCCGCCACGGCCGACGCCTCCACCGGCGACTACCTCTACTGGGTGCTGCCGGTCGACGCCGGGCAGCGCGCCACGGTCAAGGCCAAGGTGACGCTCCCGCCGGCCGCCGGCCGGCACGGTGCGGCCACCTGGCGGCTCGACGTCTACGACGGGCTGCGCCGCCGGCAGGCGTGCACGTACGGCGCCCCGTCCAGGACCGCGGCGCAGGACGCCGGCTCGGTCGAGCTGTCCTGCACGCTGCGCACGGTCCGCGGTTGGGCGGAGCCGTGGTCGAACGACCCGCTGCCGGGCAGCTATTACGTGCGGCTGACGGTCGTCGATCTGCCGCAGGAGGACCTGGGGCAGCCGGTCCACGCCGAGGTCGTGGCGGGCACCGCCGACCAGGGCGGGGCCCATGCGGTCGACGGTGCGCTGGCTGCTCCCCTGGTGCCCGGCGCCGGGGCCGCCACGCCGCAGGAGGAGAGCAGCGGCAGCCCGTCGCCGCGGCCCGCGGCGGCCTCGGCCGAGCCGGACGGCGGTTGGTCGTCGGGCTGGTGGTCCGACCGCTGGATCTGGACCGCGGCGGGCGGTGCCCTGGCCGCGCTCGCGGGCATCGCCGGCTACCGGGTCACCCGTGGGTCCGGCCGTCCGTCACGGGTGCCACCGGGCGCCTGATTCCCGGGGGCGGTCACGGCAGCATCCGTGGCCGCCCCCCCATTTCGCCGGGCCCTGTTCATCGGCCGCCCCGTTCACCGGCCGTCCCGTTCGCCGACGGGACGGGGCACGGCTGGGGCACCCCCCTCGAACCGAGGAGCCGACGGTCACCGGCCGGCGGTCGCCGCAGCGGGCCGGTCAGCAGTCGCAGCAGCTGCAACACTCACAGCACTCGCAACAGCTGCAACCGTTACAGCAGTCGCCGCAGTCGCAGTCCTGGCAGCAGCCCTCACGCTTCTTGCGCGACCAGGGGCCCTCGTACTCCTCCGCACAGCACAGCTTGCAGGTGCAGCACAGGCCGATGGCGACCGCGCAGCCGGCGAAGAAGCCGCGGGGCTGCTTGGGCTGGTGCGGGAAGTGCGGGAGACCGCCGCCCCCACCACCGGGGCCGCCGCCGTAGCCGTCGCCGCCCCGTCCACCGGGCGGCACCGCGCCGCCGCCGTAGGGGTGCTGAGGTCCGTTCAGCTGCTGCTGGCCCTGGGCGTACGGACCGGCGGCCGCGGCCTGGCCGTACGGCGGCTGGCCGTGGCCTTGCTGGTACGGGTTCCCCTGCTGGTACGGATTGCCCTGCTGGTACGGGTTGCCGCCCTGGCCGTCGTACGGGCCCGCTGCCACCGGGCCCTGCGCGCCGTGTCCCAGATGGGCGCAGGCGGAGGTGCCGAAGGCCCGGTCCACCGAGCGGCGCAGCTCGTGCACCAGCAGCACGTGCACCAGGGAGGAGTCGGTGAACTCCACGTCGCGGAGCGCGAGTCGGATGCCGTGCAGCGCGTCGTCGCACAGCCGGCGGGCCTGCGTGGTGCTGGCGCCGGTGGCGGTGAGCGGGTTCCAGGCGCCCTCGGCGGCGTCCGCGGCGCGGTCCTCCACGGCGTCGAGCAGGTGGGCCAGCCGGCCGAAGAGCCGGCCTGCCTCGGCCAGCGGCTCGGCGTTGCCCGGGCGGCCCGCCAGCACCGCGGTGTGCGCGAAGGCGGCGGCGGTCGCGGTCTCGGTCGGTTCGGTGATGACGGTCAGGGGCGTGCCCGGACCGGCCAACTGCTCGATGCCCAGCTGACGGTCGACGGCGTCGACCAGGACCGCGGTGTCGAAGCCGAGGCTGGCGCCGGTGCGCGCCCCGGCGCGGTCCCACCCCGCGGCGACCTTGCGCGCCGCGGCGGCCACCGGCCGGCGGCGCAACAGGCCGTTCCGGTCGGCGACGTGGTCACGTATCTTCGCCGAGGCCAGCACGAGGGACACCGAGGCGGCGAGCCGCGCGCCCTCCCCCTTGGCCACCGAAGCGGTCCGCATGCCCCGGAGCGGGCAGGGGCCGGCGGTACGGCGGTGGTCCGCGACGTGCCCCGACTGGGCGTCCGTCAGTACGGAGATGATCAATCCGTCGTAGTTGGTGACGACCCGGGCGAACTGGCCGTGGTCGGCGCGCAGCGCGAGACAGAGGCCGCACAGATGGGCCATCCACTCGGCCTTGAGCCCTTGGGACAGGCGATGGGTACAAGGCCTGACGATTCCGAACATGTGAAACCCCCGTGAGACGTCGGAACGGCCGGCCCGGGCGAGATGGCCCGGCAGGCGCTGAAGATCGTACCGACTGTGGGCCTGACCTCGACACACGCCCCCGAGAGGGCTCGGGAGGTAGTGGCTGACGTACCGTCAGACGTCAAACGTGGTCGGTCTGCCCCGGCCCCGGGTGCCGGCGCATCCGTGCGGCGAGCACGGCCACGTCGTCCTCGGCGTGCATCCCGTCGAGGTGCAACAGCGCCTCGTCGAGCGCCTCCTCGACGCCGGCCCCGGCGGGCAGCCGCAGCCGGGCCAGCCGAGCCAGGGAGGCGTCGATGTCCTCACCGCGGCGCTCGACGAGCCCGTCGGTGAACATCAACAGGGTGTCGTCGGGCGTGAGGGTGCGGGTGACCATGTCGTAGCCGCCGATCCCGGTCCCCAGGGGCGGGCCGACGGGCACCCGCAGCAGGTCGGCGGTGCCGTCCGGGCCGAAGACCACCGGAGGGAGGTGGCCGGCGCTGGCGAACCCGGCGATGCCGCGGGCCGGATCGATCCGGGCCAGCAGACAGGTGGCCGGCCGGCGGGACTCGTCCTCGGCCACCGCGGTGTCCAGTTGGCGCAGCACGCGATGCGGCGGCAGGTCGGTCGAGGCGACATAGCGGAGGGTGGAGCGGTAGGCGTTCATGTCGACCGCGGCGTCGAGTCCGTGTCCCATGACGTCGCCCATGACGAGGAGGGTGCGCCCGTAGTGGAGCCGTACGGTTTCGAACCAGTCGCCGCCGACCAGGGCGCTGGTGCCGGACGGCAGGTAGCGGGTGGCGAGTTCCAGGTTGGGGTGCGGCCGGCCCGGTTCGGCGAGCAGCGCCCGTTGCAGGTCCATCGCGGTGCGCTGCACCGAGGCGTACCGGCGGGCGTGGGCGAGGTGGGCGGCGGCCAGCCGTGCCACGTGGTGGACCGTGGTGACCTCCTCGTCGGCGAAGCTGCCGCCCGCGCGGAGGGCGAGCAGCGCGCCGTAGCGGCGGCCGTGCGCGACCAGCGGCACCGAGAGGGCCTGGGCGGACATCCCGCCGGACAGGACCGCGCCGACGGCGATCGGGCGCCCCTCGGCCAGCGCCCGCAGCAAGGGCGGTCCGCCGTCGGGCGGCCCGGTCCCGTCGTCGGTGAAGCGCGCCTGAAGCACCTTCACCAGGCCCGCGGACGCCACCCGCCGCAGCGCCGGCCGGACCGGGTCCCGTGCCGCGGTGACGTCCTCGGACAGCAGGTCGACCGCGGCGGCGTCGCACAGGTGCCGACACAGGAACCGGGACAGCTCGGCGCAGGTCGTCTGCTCGTCCAGGGTGGTGCCGATCCGCTCGGCCGCTTCCTCCACCACCCGCAGACGGGCCAGTACGCGTGCGAGGTCGGCGTCCCGACCGGCGTCCGAGCCGTCCCGGTTCGACAAGGCCACCTCCAGGGCGCCGCGTTCCGCGTCGAGCGGATCCGCCGTCTCATTGCGCCCATACCACCGGCAGGGCCGCACTCCGGCGGCCCGGCACGGCGACCCCGGTGGTCGTCAGCTCAGTACGCCCATGCCCAGCAGGGTGAAGAGCAGCGCGCCGACGAGGATCCGGTAGAGCACGAAGGAGTTGAAGGAGTGCTTGGCCACGAACTTCAGCAGCCAGGCGATCGAGGCGTAGGCGACGACGAAGGAGACGACCGTGCCGACGGCGAGCGGGGCGATCGCGGCGCCACTGCCGATCGCGTCCTTCAGCTCGTAGATGCCCGCTCCGGTGAGGGCCGGGATGCCGAGGAAGAAGGAGAGGCGGGTGGCGGCGACCCGCTCCAGGTCGAGGATCAGGGCGGTGGACATGGTGGCGCCGGAGCGGGAGAAGCCGGGGAAGAGCAGGGCGAGGATCTGCGAGCAGCCGACCCACATGGCGTCCTTGAGCGAGGTGTCGTCCTCCCCGCGCTTGTGGCGGCCCATCTGGTCCGCCGCCCACATCACACCGCTGCCCACGATCAGCGAACCGGCGACCACCCACAGGGACGCGAGCGGCCCCTCGATCAACGGCTTGGCGGCCAGGCCGACGACGACGATCGGAATGGTGGCGTAGATCACCCACCAGGCGAACTTGTAGTCGTGGTGGTAGCGCTCCTCGCGGTTGCGCAGACCGCGGAACCACGCACCGACGATGCGCACGATGTCCTTGCCGAAGTAGACGAGCGCCGCGGCGATCGCGCCCACCTGGATGACGGCGGAGAACCCGACGACGGACGCGTCGTCGACGGGGATGCCCATGAGGCCCTCGGTGATCTTGAGGTGACCGGTGGAGGAGACCGGGAGGAATTCCGTCACCCCCTCGACGGCTCCGAGGACGACGGCTTGTCCGATGCTGATCGCGCTCATGGGATCCATTTCTGGCGACGGGTGGGCGGTGGGCGCAGGCACGCCTCGGCGCATCACGCGGTGAGGCGACTGCGACTGTACTGGGGGTTTGGGTGCTCGGACGACGCGAAGGCCGCGCAGCGCCCCCGGCGACGGCTCGGCGCGCGCACCGCCCGCCCGGACACCCACTGCGCTCCCACGGTCTACAACACTGTAGACGAACGAGGGGAGGAAGGGCTCCCCGGCCGCGGCTTCGACGCCCTGGGTCAGCTGCGCACTTCCCGACCGCACCGCGCGGCGCCGGCTCCCTCGCCGCCGCGGCGCCGCGGCGCGCGGGCGGCCAGTGCGCCGTCCGCGAGCCCGGCGAGCAGCTTCTGTAGCACGCTGTACGCCAGGATCGGCAGCAGGACGTGCGGGTGGTCGGCGAATCGGGTGCTGGCGAGCACCGCACTGGCGCTGCTGTTGTTCATCCCCGAGGTGAAGGTGAGCGCGACGGTGTCCGCGGGGGCGGCCCTCAGGGCGCGCGCCAGGCACCAGCCGAGTACGAAGGACGCCGCGCACATCGCGGCGGCCGCCAGCGCGGCCAGGGCGAGCAGTGCGGGCCGGGGGCGGGCGATCAGATCGGTGAAGGCACCGGAGGCGTTGAGGTAGGTCAGGACGAGGGCGGCCGCCACGGCGAGCAGCTTCAGCCAGGGCATGGCCCGGCCGACGAGGCGTTCGGGCAGTGCGCAGCGGAGGGCCAGCCCGGCGAGGCAGGGCGCCACCACCCCGACCGCGGCGACCGCTCCGCCCGCGGGGTGCGCCATCCGCGCGAGCGCCAGTGAGTAGCTGCCGCTGGTCACCGCGGCGGCGCCGGCCAGGGTGAGCGGGATGGTGAGCGGGCTGAGCAGGGTGGAGGCCATCACCAGCCCGACGACCAGGGTCTGGTTGCCGCCGGCTCGGCTGCCCCAGACGGTGGCCCCGCCGGCGACCGGCATCGCCGCGATCAGCGCGAGACCGGTGAGCATCCCGCTTCCGCCGTCGGCGTCCGGAAGGAGCACGAACGCCGCGGCCAGCAGGAGCAGGATCAGCAGCGGCAGGACGGTGTTGGCCGCGGTTCCGGCGATCAGCAGCCCGGGACGGCGCAGCAGCACCGTCAGGTCCCGGGCGCGCACCTGGAGCGCCGCGGTGAACAGCACATGGCCGAGCAGCAGCGCCTGGAGCGTCAGCCCGGTGGGATGCCCGGGCAGCGGCGGGGCGCCGAGGGACAGGCCGCGCGCCCACCTCCCGGCCTGCGGCAGCAGCGCCGCGGCGACGTAGGCGACCGGCATGGCCCAGGTCAGATGGCGCTGCGCGCGGGCCAGCAATCGAGGTCCCCGGCGCCGGCCGGATAAGGCCTGGCTGGCGGCGGTCCGCACCGGCTCGCCCCTCCTCATGGTGGTCCTCCGATCCCTCCGCGCGGACGCGGACGCCCCGACCACGGCGTGCGGTGCGGGTACGGCACGGAAACGACCGGCGGGTGACCGCGGCGGAACCAACCGTCTACATCACTGTAGACGAATCGTGACGGGTCGATCACCCCGGCGCCCCGGGACGGAGCTCACCGGGCGAACGGGCGCCGTCGCCCGGCGGATAGCATCGATACTGTGCGCATGGCTCATTCGCGCGGTTGCGGCTCGGCCTTTGACCGGTCGGCCGCTTGGCGTGACGTAACGGGAGTGCCTGAGAGATGGCTGGCAGCGGGATGAGCCCGGCCCACTCGGACCCGACAGAGGCCCCGATCATGGAACGAGCAGCCACGGCACCGCCGCCCCGCACCGGCATCAGCCTGCGTCAGCTGTTGATGTCGCTGGGCGAACCCCTGGTGGAACTCCAGGCCGCGCCCGCCGGACTGGACGTCGAGATCCGCAGCGTCGCCCTGCTGGACCCCGAGGATCCGCCGATCGCCCACCCCGGCGAGCTGATCCTCGCCATAGGCGCCCGCGGCCGTGCCGCCTTTCCGGCGCTCCGGGCCGGCGGCCGTGACGGGGCCGCCTGCGTCGCGGTGAAGCTGGACACCCCCGCGCAGGCCGAGGCGCTCAGCGAGACCGCCGCCGAGGCGGGCATCGCCCTGCTGTCGGTACGCAGCGAGGCGCGCTGGGAGCAGGTGGACGCGCTGGCCCGCGCGGCCCTGGAGAGCGCCCCGCCGGGGTTTCCGGGCGAAGACATCGAGGAGGGCGACCTGTTCTCGCTCGCCCAGACCACCGCCGTCCTGACCGGCGGCATCGTCAGCATCGAGGACACCACCAACCGCGTGCTGGCCTACTCCCGTTCCACGAACACCGACGAGGTCGACGATCTGCGCCGGCTGTCCATCCTCGGCTGGCAGGGCCCGGAGGCGTATCTGGCGCAGCTGCGCAAGTGGGGGGTGTTCCAGCGGCTGCGCGCCTCGGACGACGTGATCGACATCGAGAGCCACCCCGAGCTGGGCATCCGCCGCCGGCTGGCGGTGGCCATCCGGTCCGGCGAGCGGCAGTTGGGCACGATCTGGGTGCAGGAGGGGTCGACCCCGCTCACCGAGCACTCGGAGCAGGCCCTGCTGGGTGCGGCCCGGGTCGCCGCACTGCACCTGGTGCGCCGCCGCCGGGAGCTCTCGGCGGACCTGACGCTGACCCGCTCGCTCGCCGCCGGGCTGCTGGAGGGCAGCACCGGGCCCCAGCCGCTCGCGTCCCACCTGGGGCTGGACGCGACCCGGCCGGCCGCGGTCCTGGGCTTCTCGTTCGGCACGGCCGAGGCCACCCCGCCCGAGCTGGCCCGCACCGAGGTCAGCAACCTGGTCTCGGTGCACACCGCGGCACGGCACCGCAGCGCCCTGGTCACCCAGGTCGACACCCGGATCTACGTCCTGCTGCCGCAACTGCCGCGCAGCATCGACCTGGGCACCCTGCGCGGCTGGGGGCAGGAGATCACCGAGGCCGCACGCCGCCACCTGGGCCTGTCGCTGCGCGGCTCGGTGGGCTGCATCGTGCCGGGCCTCGGCGAGGTCCCCGAATCCCGCCGGGAGGCGGACCGGATCCTCGACGCCATGGTGAGCGTCGGCGTCACCACCACGGTCGCCGCGCTGCCCGACATCCAGGCCGAGGTGCTCGTCAGCGAGGTGCTGGCACTGCTCGCCGCGCACCCCGACATGCGGGACCCGCGGCTGACCGCACTGGTCGCCCATGACAGCCGCAACCAGGGGCAGTTGGCCGAGAGCATCCTCGCGTACCTGAACGCCTTCGGCGACGTCCGGGCCGCGGCGGCCGACCTCCATGTGCACCCCAACACGCTGCGCTACCGCGTCCGCCGGGCCGAGGAGTTGACCGGCCTCGACCTGAGCCGGCCGGACCAGCGGCTGCTGGCCATGCTCCAGCTGCGGCTGCCGTCCAAGACCTGAGGGACGACGGCTCGCAGACGCCACCGCCCCTGTCGTCGCCCCTCTGTCCTTAGTTCGGAATTCTCCTAAACTGGCCGATATGCCCTACTGAGCTGACGGGCTGGCGATCATGACGTCGGAGAATGCAGTGCCGGGCGGGTCCGGCCAAGCCTGTGACCTCGCCCATGCGGCCACGGCCGAACTGGACGCACGGGGGGTGATCGTCTCCTGGACGCGGGCGGCGGAGCGCCTGCTGGGCTACTCCGCCGAGGAGGTCCTGCACCGCCCCGCGACGCAGCTGCTGGCGATACCCGGCGACGAGGCACGGGCGGCGGCCGTCGCCCGCTGGTGCCGGGCCGGGGACGGCTGGGGCGGGTCGGTCGCGGCGCGCCACCGGGACGGCCGGGACGTGCAGCTGGCGGTTCAGGTCACACCGCTCCTCGACGGAGTCGGCGGCGAGCGGTGGTCCGTCCTCGCACTGGAGGAGTGGCGGCTGCCGGGCGGTGGGGTGAACCAGCTGATGCTGGAGCCGTTCCTGGCACAGGCACCGGTCGGCATGGCCGTACTGGACACCGATCTGCGCTACGTCTGGGTCAACGACGTACTGGAGCAGCTGATCCCCCTGGAGCGACGGCTCGGGAGGAAGGTGGCGGACGTCCTGCCGCGGCTGGAGGCCGAGGCATTCGAGGAGCGGATGCAGCGGGTCCTGGAGACCGGATCGCCGGTGATGGACTACGAGTTCCGGAGCCCCACCTACGCGGACCCCACCCAGGAGCGCGCCTATTCGGCCTCCTTCTTCGCCCTGACCGACCCGCAGGGCGCGTTCATCGGCGTCTGGTACATGGTCATCGACGTCACCGAACGCTGGCGGGCCCAGGAGCGGCTCGCCCTGCTCAACGACGCCAGCGCCCGGATCGGCAGCACACTGGACGTCACCCGCACCGCACAGGAGCTGGCCGATGTCGCGGTCCCGGCGCTCGCCGACTTCGTCGCGGTCGATCTGCTGGACTCGGTCCTCCGGGGCGAGGAGCCGGTCCCCGGCCCCGTCGACAGCACCCCCACGATGCGCCGTTGCGGGCAGCAGTTCGTCAACGAGGGCTGCCCGGAGGCCGGCCCGGCCGTCGGGGAGACCGTCCAGCGCTCGCCCGCCTCGCCGATCGCCCGCTGTCTGCTCACCGGCACGTCGCAGGTGGAGCCGGCCCTGGACCACGCCACCAGCGTCTGGATCACCGAGGATCCGGTACGGGCCGCGGTGATCCGCCGGTTCGGCTTCCGCTCGGCGATGGTGGCGCCGGTGCAGGCCCGGGGCGTCACGTTGGGCGCGGCGACCTTCTTCCGCACCCGCCGGCTCGGACCGCTCACCGCCGACGACGTGCGGCTGGCCGAGGAGCTGGTGGCCCGGGCCGCGGTGTGCGTCGACAACGCCCGCCGCTTCACCCGCGAGCGCGCCGCGGCCCGGGTGATGCAGCAGAACCTGCTGCCGCACGAGCTGTCCGGAGGCTCCGCGCTGGAGGTGGCCTCGTGGTACTTCCCGGCGGACGTCCCGAGCGGGGTGGGCGGCGACTGGTTCGATGTGATCCCGCTGTCCGGGGCCCGGGTCGCCCTGGTGGTCGGGGACGTGGTCGGACACGGCATCAACGCCGCCGCCACCATGGGCCGGCTGCGCACCGCGGTACGCACCCTGGCCAATCTGGACCTGCCACCCGACGAACTGCTGGCCCGCCTGGACGACCTGGTCATCGGGCTGGTGAAGACGCACGGGGCCGATACTGCGGCGGACGCCGGGAACGCCAGCGTGGCCGCCACGTTCATGGGGGCGACCTGTCTGTACGCCGTGTACGACCCGGTCAGCCGGCGGTGCAGCATGGCGCGGGCCGGCCACCTCCCACCGGCGATCGTGGGACCGGACGGCACGGTCGACCTGCCCGACCTGCCCGCCGGACCGCCGCTCGGGCTCGGGTCCCTGCCCTTCGAGGCCATCGAGCTGGAGCTGGCCGAAGGCAGCCTGATCGCGCTCTACACCAACGGGCTGGTCGAGACCTGCGACCGGGACATCGGCGTCGGGCTCAGCCGGCTGGGCAGCACCCTCGCGGTGTCCGGGCCGGAGCTGAAGGACATCGGCGGGAACGTGGTCAAGGAGCTGCTCACCGGCCCGCCGTCGGACGACGCCGCGCTGTTGCTCGCCCGCACCCGCGCCCTGGGCGCGCACCAGGTGGCCTCGTGGGACGTGTCCAGCGACCCGGCCGTGGTCGGCAGCGCCCGGGCGGCGGCCGGCCGGCAGCTGGCGGAGTGGGGCCTGGACGAGCTGCGGTTCACCACCGAGCTGATCGTCAGCGAACTGGTCACCAACGCCATCCGGCACGGCTCCGGGCCGATCACCCTCCGGCTGATCCGGCAGGACGCCCTGATCTGCGAGGTCTTCGACGGCGGCAGCACCGCGCCGCACCTGCGGCACGCCCGGACCACCGACGAGGGCGGACGCGGGCTGTTCATCGTCGCGCAGCTCACCCGGCGGTGGGGCACCCGCTACACCCCGACCGGCAAGGTCATCTGGACCGAGCTGGACGGTTCGATCGAGGGCGCTACCGCCGATCTGGTGCCGTGAGCGCGTCCCGGTGGCCGCAGTCGTCCCCCGCCGGGACCGGTCGGCCGACCAGACCGTGCCCGGGCAGGTCGACGTAGTCGCGGTCGGCGGCGGCCACCACCCGCCGCGGCACACCGTCCGCGCCCCGGGCGGTCAGCTGGGCGGCCACGTACGCGGCGCTGGTCCTGGTGATGTCACGGGTGAGGCCGAGGGGCAGCAGCGAGCGGGTCTCCGCGATCGCCTCGTCCTCACCGGCCCGCAGCACGACCCGGACGTCCGGGGCCACCCCGTGGGCGGCGACCGCGACGGCGACGTTGTCCAGCTCATGGGAGCCGACCGCGGCCAGCGCCCGCGCGCGCGGCAGGCCGAGCCGCGCCAGCACCGCCCGGTCCTCGCCGTGCGCCAGCACCACCGGGATGCCCATCGACCGCGCCAGACGGAGGTGCGGGGCGGACGGCTCCCGTTCCACCCCGACGACCGGCACGCCCAGCTCGCGCAGCGTCTGGCAGAGCCGCAGCCCCACCTGCCCCAGGCCGACCACGATCACATGGCCGGCGCGCGGCAGCACCCGCGGCCCCAGGACGCCGACCAGCCGCGGGCCTATCAGTCGGTCGACGATCCCCGCCGTCAGCAGCGCGGTGAAGCCCACGGTGACCAGCATCGCCACGCCGGACGCCACCTCGTAGCCGGGGTGTCCGGGGTGCGCCGCGGCCGGGCCGACCCCCGCGACCACCCGGGCGGCTTCCAGGAAGGCGGTGCCGGCCTGGGTGTGGAGGGCGCAGACCAGCCACAGCCAGTCCAGGGTGAGCACCGTCACGATGCCCAGCAGCCCGATCAGCAGCAGCCGGGCGTCCGTGTCGTGCGGCTGCAACTGGCCGCGCAGCCGTCCGAGCACCGCCCGCCGCCGGGTGGCCGCGCTCGCCCGCCAGGGCGTCTCCACCAGTCGCCCCGCCCGCCGGTGGACGGCCACCGCGCCGTGCGCGTCCGGCCGTACCGCCAGCGCGTCGGGGTCCACGCACAGGCCGGCCAGCGTCGGTGCCAGGAGGTCGGCGGGCGAGACCGTGACGCAGTGGCGCAGCAGCGACCCGAGCTGCTGGGCCACCGTGCGGTCGAAGACCGTGACCACGATCCGCACGGTGTCGCTCAGGTGCCGTACGGCGAGCGCATGGCGCAGGGCCGCGAGGTCGTCGCCCACCAGGACGGCGACGCCCGTCGGGCGGGTGGCGAGCGCGCGGCGCAGGTCCCGGTCGTCGGGTGCGGCGAGGTGGTCCACCGGGTGGCCGCTCTCCGCCAGGGAGGCACAGACCCGACGGGCCAGCGTCGTGCCGCCGATCACCAGGATCCGGCCGGGGCCGCCGTCCGGGCCGCCGCTGCGGGATCCGTCGTGGGTGGCCTCCCGCGATGCGCCCGGGGGCGCCGCCGGGGATGCACCGTACGGATCCACATCCCATTCATCCGGCATTCCGTCCCCCGTTCCGCTGCGCTCGTGCAGCACTGGTGGTGTGGGCCCGGTCGGGCCCAACTCACGCTAGGGCGCGGGCCGTCGGCGTCGGCTGTCCGTCCGGCCAAGGCTTCGCGGACGCCGTTGTCCGGCCGGACCAGCCGCGTGGCGCGGGGCGCGAGTCCGCTCGATACGGAATCCGCACTGTTCGACTCCACAACACTCGGGCCCGAATTTGTCGAGCCTCACAAATACGCCGCCGCGCATAGCCACATACGCTGACGCAAATCCATTCCGGACGTGATGCCGCTCACCTCTCACGAGGAGGACGGGCACACAGCGTGGCGGCGCCCTGGGCGCTCCCCCACCCGCGCGAGCATCCGAGGACCGGGGCCCTGTGCCGCCGCTTCGACATGCGTCAGGGCCACGATCGCCACCTGCCAGCACTCGGCCCTTTCGTGCGTCCGGAAAACGGAAAACCGAGGCGATCACAGCAGTCACCCCCGTGCATGACCCCTCCAACCCTCAACGGATGTCGAGATGACTACACCTCCCCCCAGCCACGTGGCCGCTCCGCCCGCTCCCCCTGGCAGCGGTGAGGCCCCGCGGCAATCGGGCCTGCAATCCGGCCTCAAGAACCGCCATCTGTCCATGATCGCCGTCGGCGGGGTCATCGGTGCCGGCCTGTTCGTCGGCTCCGCGTCCGGTATCGCCGCGGCCGGCCCCGGAATCCTGCTCTCGTACGCCCTGGTCGGCGCGCTGGTCGTGTTCGTGATGCGGATGCTCGGCGAGATGGCGGCGGCCAACCCGACCTCCGGCTCGTTCTCCGCCTACGCGGACCGGGCGCTCGGCCGCTGGGCCGGTTTCTCCATCGGGTGGCTGTACTGGTTCTTCTGGGTCGTGGTGCTCGCCGTGGAGGCGACCGCCGGCGCCGCGATCCTCACCAGCTGGGTCCCGGCCGTCCCGCAGTGGGCCTGGGCGCTGATCGTGATGATCGTCCTCACCGCCACCAACCTCGCCTCGGTCTCGTCGTTCGGTGAGTTCGAGTTCTGGTTCGCGGGCATCAAGGTCGTCGCCATCGCGGCGTTCATCGTCCTCGGCGGCCTGGCGATCTTCGGCGTGCTGCCCGGCACCGGCCACGCGGCAACCGGCTTCGGCAACCTCACCTCCCACGGCGGGTTCCTGCCGCACGGGCCCAGCGCGATCCTCACCGGCGTGCTGATGGTCGTCTTCTCCTTCATGGGCAGCGAGATCGTCACGCTCGCCGCCGGTGAGTCCGAGGACCCGGAGCGCGCGGTCACCAAGGCCACCAAGAGCGTCATCTGGCGGGTCGGCATCTTCTACCTCGGCTCGATCCTGGTGGTCGTCTCCCTGCTGCCGTGGAACGACCCCTCGATCGTCAAGAAGGGCTCCTACGTCGCGGCCCTGGACTCGATCGGCATCCCGCACGCCGGCCAGATCATGAACGTCATCGTGCTGACCGCCGTGCTGTCCTGCCTCAACTCCGGCCTGTACACCGCCTCCCGGATGGCCTTCTCCCTCGGCCAGCGCGGCGACGCGCCGAAGGCCTTCGCCCGGACGAACTCCCGGGGCGTCCCGCAGGCCGCGATCGTGGCCTCGGTCGTCTTCGGCTTCATCGCGGTCGGCTTCAACTACCTGTGGCCGGACACCGTCTTCCAGTTCCTGCTGAACTCCTCGGGTGCGGTCGCGCTCTTCGTGTGGCTGGTCATCTGCTTCTCGCAGCTGCGGATGCGCGGCATCATCCTCCGCGAGAACCCGGACAAGCTGGTCGTGCGGATGTGGCTCTTCCCGTACCTGACCTGGGCGACCATCGCGATGATCACCTTCGTCCTGGCCTATATGCTCACCGACGACAGCCCCGGCGGTGGCCGCATCCAGGTGCTGCTGTCCGTGCTCCTGGCCGTGATCGTCGTCGCGATCTCCCTGGTCCGCGACCGGATCGGCGGCAACCGCGCCGACACCGAGCGGACGACCGTAACGTCCGGCTGACGCCTGGCGCTGTCATGTACGGGCGGTGGTGTGCACGTCACACCACCGCCCGTCACTGAATTCCCCCCGTTCACCACCGTCCCGTCTCCGGAAGGCCGCCCGAGGACATGTCCGTCTTCAGACGCCGCAAAGGCACCCGTCCCCGGCTGGTCCCCGAGCTCGACGACCTCGCGCTGGGGCAGGTGCGGCGGCGCGTCGAGACGTGCTGGTCCCGTGGCTCCCTCGACACCGCCGTCATGGCCCTGATGGCGAACGTGATCGACGAGACCGGCGAGGACTGGGACCGCAAGGCGCACCGCCTCCGGGTGCTCGCCGGGTCCGCCGGGCGGGCGCTGCCCGGTATCTGGCGGCAGCACAGTCCGCAGAACCAGGGCGCACTGCTGCTCCATGCCTGGTCGGACCTGCTCCTGGCGCAGCAGCCGGGGACGGCCATCGATCTGGGCGTGACCCGCGAGACCTGTCGGCTGGCCGCCGAGCTGCTCCCCGCCGACCCGACGCCCTGGACCCTCCAGCTGGCCCTGCTGCGGCTGGAGCAGCGCCCCGCAAGCGAGTTGTCGCCGGTGTGGCGCGAGATCAAGGCCCGCGACCCGTGGAACCGGGAGGCCCATCTCCAGGCCCTGGGCTACCTCTCGCCCGACGAGTGCGGCTCCAGCGCCATGGTGCTGGACCTGGTCGACGGCGTCCGCTCCAGCATGCCGGCCGACGCCCCGGCCGCCGGCCTGGAGCTGACCGCACTGGTGCGGACCCACCAGCGGGCGCTGGCCCCCGGGGGTGTGACGGCCCTCGGCGCGGGGGAGATCTGGCGACGGCCGGACGCCACGAAGGCGCTCGACCAGGCGTCGCACTACTGGCAAGGACCGGGGTTCCTGCACCACGCGGCGGCGCTGGCCGATCTGAACCTGCTGGCCTATGCCTTGATCAAGTCCGCGCGGATCACGGAGGCCGGCCCCGTGCTGCGCGCCACCGGAGGCATCGCGGTGCCCTGGCCGTGGAACTCCGACGGCGACCCGCTGGAACAGTTCACCCACTATTACGAGCGCGCCACCGCGTCGAGCTGAAGCCGCGGGCGGCTTCCACACCGCCCCGCCCGTAGGCGGGTCCGGAGAGACCTCCCGAGCGACGCCCAGAAGGTCACTCGGAAAGTCACCCGACTGTCCGGTTTTGGGCATACGTACGCCTCATAGCCGGAACGGGTGGAATTGCGGTCCCTTTCTGGTGTCTCCGGAGTGCCCCGATGTGTTCCAGGGGATTTTTCCCTGGAAGAGCGTTGGGAGATCCGTATGCGCGACACCGTCAGCACCGGCCGCTCCGCGGCGACCGGCGGCCGGCGCGCGCTGCTTCTCCTGGCGCTGCTGGCCCTGCTGCACGCGGTGCTCAGCACCGACTCCTCCGACCTGCCGACCCCGGTCGCCGGCCGCTGCCTCGGCCACGCCGCCCCCGCCGTGTCCGGTCCGCCCGAGCGGCCCTGCACCTCCGCGGTACCGGTGCTGACGTCGTCCGAGGGCGGCGGCAGGCATCCGGGCAGCGGCGTCCGGCGCAGGTGCGAGGCCTCGGCCTGCCACCTGCGCCACCACGTGCCGACCGGGGCCGGTGGCAAGGCGGTCAGCGAGGCCGCCGCGGCGGAGGCCGTCGCCGCGCCGGGGCACTCCGCCGCCTGGACCGTCGTCCGGGCCGCCGCTGCCGCCTCGGCTCCCCTTGTGACCGTCCTGCGCTGCTGATCCGGCCCGGCCGCGCTCGCCCCCCACAACCCACCCCACCCCACAGCGGGGCCAGGGCCCCGGGGCGAGTGCGTCCTGCCGCGATCGGATCTCAAGACCCTTGCACCGCAGGAGATTTGGCATGCCCGTCGACATCTTCGCCGCGCTCGGCGCGCTCGTCCGCGCCGAGGCCTCGCGCACCACGCCCAAGCCCCGGACCCCGGCCACCGACCAGCCCGCCACCCAGGCCCCGAGCAGCCCGCAGCCCCCGCCGCCGCCCGTCGCGCCGGATCCCGCCGCCGGCACCGCGCCCGACCACCCCGCCCGCAGGCCGCGCCGCGCGGTGCTCCGGAAGCTGACCGCCCTCGTCGGGGCCGTCCGCAAGGGGCGCGGCAAAGCCGCCAACGACCGCAGGGCTCCGGGGTCCTGAGGACGGTCGGCACGGCGGGCGCGGCGCCCGGGCGGCCCGGTATGCGCCCGCCACGCGCTGCCGGGCCGCCCGGGCGACAGGCGCGGTTGTTCCACTCCCGGCCCGGCGCGATCCTGGACGCATGGCTGGTCACACGGCTGGGTCCGCAGCGCCCGCCGCCGGTCCGGACACGGTGGCCGGCTGGGCCGTCCGGCGGCCCGGGCCGGTCGCCTCCGGTCCGCTGGCGTCGGTCCGGCGCCCCACGCCCGTGCCGGGCCCCGGTGACCTGCTGCTGCGGGTGGAGGCCTGCGGGGTGTGCCGTACGGATCTGCATCTGGCCGAGGGGGACCTGGTCCCGCACCGGCCGTCGACCGTTCCCGGGCACGAGATCGTCGGCCGGGTGCTCGCCACCGGCGAGGCGGTCACCGGCTTCCAGGTCGGCGACCGGGCCGGCGGGGCCTGGCTGCGCAGCACCTGCGGCGACTGCCGGTACTGCCGGGCCGGCCGGGAGAACCTCTGCCCGACGTCCCGGTACACCGGCTGGGACGCCGACGGCGGCTTCGCCGAGGCCGCCCTCGTCCCCGCCGACTACGCCTATCCGCTCCCGGACGCCCAGGACGCCACCCAGCTGGCGCCGCTGCTGTGCGCCGGGATCATCGGCTACCGGGCGCTGCGGCGCAGTGCGCTGCCGCCGGGTGGCCGGCTCGGCATCTACGGGTTCGGCGCCTCGGCGCACCTTGCCGCACAGGTCGCACTCGCCGAAGGGGCCCGGGTGCACGTGCTGACCCGGTCGGCGCGGGCCCGCGAACTCGCCCTCGGCCTGGGCGCGTCCTCGGCCGGCGAGGCCTACGCACACCCGCCCGAGCCGTTGGACTCGGCGATCCTCTTCGCGCCGGTGGGCGATCTGGTGCCGGTGGCCCTGGAGGCGCTGGACCGGTCGGGCACCCTCGCCGTCGCCGGCATCCACCTCACCGACGTCCCCCCACTCAACTACCACAGGCACCTCTTCTACGAGCGGGACCTGCGCAGCGTCACCTCCAACACCCGGGCGGACGGTCGCGAGTTCCTGCGGACCGCGGCACGGATCGGCCTCCGCGTCACGGTCAGTCCGTACCCGCTCAACCGCGCCCCGGAGGCGCTCGCCGACCTGGCGGCCGACCGGGTCCACGGGGCCGCGGTGCTGATTCCCGGCTGGGGACCTCCCGATCACCCGCCGTGACACCGATGCGCCACTGCGCCGACTGGCTCCCGTCTCTTTGAATGTCGCACCATGGAGGGAGGGCGGTACATTACGACATGTCCGATGATGCGGAAGCGGGGTCGGCGCCCTGACCCCGAGGGCGGGTACGACGACCGTGGCTTACGACGACGGCTTCCCGCGGACGGAGGCGGTGCAGGCAGTGACCGCGCGGCTCCTTGGTTCTTCGGGGGCTGAGCTGACCGCCGTCTACGTACCGTCCGATACGGACGGCGAGCTCCAGCTGGCCGAAATGGTCGGCGGTTCCGGCATCCCCCACGAACTGCCGACCCGCTACCCGCTGTCCGGCGACTCCCCGGTCGCCGCGGCCTTCCTCACCGGACTCCCCCAGTGGCTGAGCCCGGCGGAGCTCGCCGAGCGCGGCGGTACCGCGCGCGGCGACAGCGCCGGCGCGGCGCCCGGCGAAGGGTCCGCCGCGGTACCGGCCACGGCCTCCCTGGCCGTGCTGCCGCTGGGCGGTGACGCGCACCGGCTGGGTTGCCTGGTCGTGCTGGACCGGACCGGTGCCGCGTTCGACGCCGACCGCCGCCACCTCCTGGAGCTGCACGCCGACCAGGTGGCCGCCGGCCTGGAGGCCGTCGCGGCACGGGTCAAGGCACACGCCGAACGGCAGTCGTTGCTGGGCCCGGGGCTGGACACGCTGCGCGGTGGCGCCTTCACGTTGCTGCTGGCCACCGGCCGGATGGAGGCGGACGCCCAGGTGCTGGCGCTGTTCGGCATCGCTCCGCAGGAGTTCGACCAGCGGGTGGAGACGCTGCTCGAGTGCACCGCGCCGGACGACATTCCCGCGCTGATGTCGATCGTGGAGCCGGGCGGGGTGCCGGTCACCGAGCAGCAGCTGTCGTTCCGCATCCGCCGGCCCAACGGCGAGCTGCGCTGGCTGAGTCTGCGCTGCCGGGTGCTGGCCGGCCCGGACGGTACG
Organism: Streptomyces sp. NPDC048506; assembly: GCF_040651315.1. Classification (NCBI taxonomy): domain Bacteria; kingdom Bacillati; phylum Actinomycetota; class Actinomycetes; order Kitasatosporales; family Streptomycetaceae; genus Streptomyces; species Streptomyces sp. NPDC048506. The sequence goes on along the minus strand of NZ_JBEZIX010000008.1, from coordinate 115,388 downwards.
CCGGGGCGGATGCTGGGGGTGGTCGCCGACGCCTCGTACCTGCGCCCGAGCGCCGACGAGGTCTCCATCGTGCAGCGACTGTCCGCCGCGCTGGCCGGCGCCACGACCACCCGGGACGTCAGCCGGGCCGCGGTCGCCGCGCTGCGCGCGCCCCTGGACGCCAGCCGGGTGGCGGTGGCGGAGCTGGAGGCCGACCGGCTGGTGGTCACCGTCCTCGACCCGCCGCAGCCGGAGTCCTGGCCCGCGTCCTGGCAGGCCGAATGGCGCTCCGAATGGCCCGACACCTCGTGCCACACCCTGCCCACGCTGGAGGGGGTGCTACGGGGCGGCCACGTGGCCCTGTGGCCTCCGGGGGCGGAGCTGGAACCCGGGCTGGCCGGTGTCGGCCCGGGCGGGCTGGCGGTGCTGCCGCTGCCGGCCGACGGCCGGATCGTGGGGGTGTGCCTGGTCGGGTGGGACGCCGAGCACCGGTTCGGGCCGGAGGAGCGGTCGCTGCTGACCGCGACCGCGGGGCTGGTGGGGCAGGCCCTGGTGCGCGCCCACGCGCTGGACGCCGGGCACGAGCTCGCCACGATGCTGCAACGCAGTCTGCTGCCCCGCAAGCTGCCGGACCTGGCCGGCGGGGAGGCCGTGGTGCGCTATCTGCCGGCCACCGTGGGGCTTGAGGTGGGCGGCGACTGGTACGACGTCATCCCGCTCTCCGACGGGCACGTGGCGCTGGTCATCGGCGATGTGGAGGGCCACAGCGCCGCCGCCGCGACGATCATGGGCCAGATGCGCACGGCGATCCGCGCCTACGCCGTCGAGGGCCATCCGCCGGACGTGGTGGTCGCGCACGCCAACCGCCTGCTGCTCGGCATGGAGACCGACCTCTTCGCCACCTGCTGCTATGTGGACCTGGACATGGAGGAGGGCATCGCCTGGTTCGTGCGGGCCGGGCACCTGCCGCCTCTGCTGCGGCTCCCCGACGGCAGCACCGTGGAGGTCGCGGTCGAGGGCGGCCCGCCGCTGGGGGTGGCCGCGGAGGGCGAGTTCCCGCTGACCGAGGTCGGCCTGGCGCCCGGCACCGTCCTCGTCCTGCTCACCGACGGTCTCGCCGAATCGGCCAGCCTCGTCCTGGAGGACGGCATCCGCCGGGTGCGCGAGGTGCTGGCGGCGGCCGATCCGGCCGATGCCGGGCGGCTCGCCGACGATCTGCTCGGCAGCGCCAAGCGGCGGGACGACGACGTCGCGGTGCTGGTCCTGCGCTACGACGGGATGCGGGTGCGGCCGACCCGGGCCCGCTGGACGGTCTGGCGGCTCCCCGACGCCGTCATGCACGCCCGCCGCTTCACCTCGCGCACACTGCGCCAGTGGCAGATCACCCAGGAGATGGACGTGGCGCTACTGGTGGTGTCCGAGCTGGTCACCAACGCCATCGCGCATACGCAGGGCGAGGTGCAGCTGGATCTGACGCTGGCCGCGGGACGGCTGCGGGTCGCCGTGAACGACGGCTCGCCGCGGGCCCCGGTCAAGCCGGCGAGCGTGGACTGGGAGGCGACCGGCGGCCGGGGGCTGCTGCTGGTCGAGGCGATGTCGATGGCCTGGGGCTCGGTGCCGCTGAGCGGCGGCAAGCAGGTGTGGAGCGAGATCCGCCTCCAGCCGGACGAGCAGCGCGCTCAGGAGGCCACGGCCGAACCGCCCGGGGGTTGAGGAGGTCGTGACGTGAAGACCCGCCTGCGCACCGCGGTCGCCGCCCTGGCCGGGCTGTGCCTGTTCGCGGCCGCCCCGGTGGCCTGCCGGCAAGCCGGTGGAGGGCAGCAGCCCGAAGACACCGCTCACCCACGGATCGGGGTGCTGTTCCCGGACGACAACTGGCGCTTCCACCACTTCGACAGGCCGCTGATGGTGAAGAAGATCCACCAGCTGTGCCCCGAGTGCCGGGTGGACGCCGTCAGCGCCCAGTACGACGTCGCCACCCAGCAGGCACAGATGGACGCGATGATCACCAAGCGGGCCAACGTCCTGGTCCTCGACGCGGTCGACTCCCGCTCGGTGCGCGCCCCGGTCGAGCACGCCCGCCAGGCCGGCGTCCAGGTCGTCGCCTACGACCGCCGCGCCGAGGGGCCGATCTCGGGCTACGTCTCCTTCGACGGCGCCAAGGTCGGCCGGCTCCAGGCCCGGGCCCTGCTGCGGGCACTCGGCGACAAGGCCCCCGGCGGCCAGATCGTGATGATGAACGGCGCGACCCCGGACCCCAACTCCGCCTGGTTCAAGGAGGGCGCGCTGTCCGTCCTCAAGGGCAAGGTGCGGATCGGCAAGGCGTACGACACCGCCGGCTGGCGCCAGGAGGCCGCCAACGCCAACATGTCCGCCGCCATCGCCGCCCTGGGCGCCTCGAACATCGACGGCGTCTACTCCGCCAACGACGGCCTCGCCACCGGCATCGTCTCCGCCCTCAAGGCCGCGAAGATCTCTCCGCTGCCCCCGATCACCGGGCAGGACGCCCAGCTCGACGCGGTCCAGCGGCTCCTCACGGGCGAGCAGTCCATGACCGTCCTCAAGCCCTTCCGGCCCGAAGCCGAAGCCGCGGCCACCATGGCCGTCGCGCTGGCCCGCGGCAAGAGCCTCGCCGGCATCGCCACCCACCGCGTCAACAGCCCCACCACACACGGCATCCCGGCCGTGCTGCTCACCCCGATCCCGGTGACCGTGCACAACATCAGGGACACCGTGCTCAAGGACGGGATGTACACGGTCGATCAGATCTGCACGCCCAAGTACGCGTCCGCCTGCGCCAAGGCTGGTCTGACACACCCTGCACATGGCGAGGGAACATCCCCTCGGTGATGGCTTTCGGTAGCCCTTGGGGAGCATGGACAGAACGCTGGTGACGCCGGGCACCTTGGCGCCGGTCTCCGGGTCGACATAGAACCAGCTGCCGGAACGCTGAACTTGTGTTGAGTGCTGCCGCGGGTCTCTCCGCTCGCCCACCGACCCTCCAGGGGCCGCGCTGTGTTGCTTACGGCGGAATCCACTGGGACCCGTGACAGCTGGAGCCAGGGCAGGAGGGAGGCTCCCCTGGGATCTCCTTCCCTATCAGGAGGCACTCGATGCGATCGAGCGCCATAGAGGTTGCCCAGCACGGTTTGTGGCCGCTCACCTGCGGAGCGCAGTGCTTTAACTCCCAACCTTCCAGGCCCCTTTGAGACCAGCCAAGTGTGAGCTGCACAGGATGCGCCCGGTCGACCAAGGCCTCAAACTGAGAACGGGAGCAGATTTTCTCAAGGTGACAACAGGTGACGAGATGGGCGAGCAGCCGTTTCCACTTGAGCGCATCAGGCATCCACATGAGGCATCCAGGCGCAAGCTGGCCACAGCGACCACCATGCTCACCTACCTCATAGGTTGCATCTTCCTCATAGGAGCCCTCTCCAACGGACTCGTAGGCCTCACCATTCTGATCGTGCTGATAATTTCCATATGGTTTGGAATTCTCCTATGGCGAGCTCGCCTACTCGGTGGAGCCGTCAAGGTCACGGCAGAGTCGTTTCCGGAGATTAACGACACCCTCAATTCCTTGCGACAGCGACTGGACTACCAGAAGGACATTGATCTTTACGTTTCCGATAACGTCGACGGCAAGGCGCAGCTGCTCAGCCTGCTAGGGCATCGCGTGATAATTATCGACGGAGGATTCGCGAAAGAACTCCAGGAAGAGGAGTACGCGCGTTTGAGATTCATGATGGGGAGCTTCGTCGGCGCACTCAAGGCTCGACATCTGCGATTCACATTGCTTACCACCCTCCTTGACCAGCTGAACAAGTTGAAATTCGCCTCCCCGCTACTAAATCCATACATTCGCGCCACCATATACACAGGCGACCAAATAGGATATCTATGTTCTGGTAGCCTGGAATCCTCCCTGGCCGTTCTGACCAGGTATATGGTCGGCAAGGAAATGACCCCTGAACTCTCCCCTCCAGGGATTCTGAAGCAAGCAGCTCTCGTTCAGAATCAGGCCCTACCGCGCTACTCCCAACTGCTTCAAAGTAGCCCACATCTCGTGAATCGCTACGTCAACGTGATCGCATTCGCTGCGCGCGTCAGGCCAACGGAGTACAAAACCTTCGAAAGCGGTCTGGATTCAGCACCCCGACAGCTTCTTCATACGCTACTGAGTACCTCTCCCCAAAGGAGAGTGGATTGGCACACATAGGGCGGTTGCGGAAGCGTTCGCAACGTGGAAGGTCGACCACCAAGGACCCACAGAAGAACAACATGCGTGCTCACATCACCTGGACCTGGAGTGTCAAGTTCCAGAGCCACCAAGCTAATTCTCTGCGGGCCCTAAGGGCAGTCCCGTAAATGATCTTCTTGTCGATACGGGCGCGGCTCGGGGGCCTTGACCAGGAGCTGCGGTCCAGCGTCCTCAATCCTCGCCGCCGCGCGCACAACGATTGACACACCTCGGTTCCGATGTGGGATGAGCCGGTTGGCGGGATCCGCGCTGATCACCCTGGTGATTCGAACCGCAACCGCGAGTTGAGTCCCCCTCTCCATTCAGCTGTTCCAGCTCAGGAGATCGGTTCCACGCCGTACAGTCGGACACATGCACGGAGGGACGAAAAGGGCCCCCACAGGGCTGGTTACGGTAACGGGAAGTTCGGGCCTGGTCGGATCGGCCCTGGCTGCGGCGCTCGACGCCGCTGGCTGGGTGGTTCGCGGCGTGGACCGGATTCCCGGCCGCTGGACGAGTGTCGTCGGAGACCTGCGAGACCGGCCGGTGCGGCTGGCCGCATTGCAGTCGGCCGATGTCCTGGTCCACACTGCCGCGCTGCACGCCCCACATGTCGGGCGCCTGGCCGATGAAGAGTTCCGAGCCGTGACGGCCCGCCCGCGGCATCACGCAGCAGTTGCCGGACTCCGCGAACAGGCCGGTATTCGAACGCGTTTGCGGCGGCAGTCGAGTCGTACACCCGGTCCAGGCGAGGCCGGGAGCATCATCGGATCGTGGTCGTCGCCCGGGACAATGTGGTCCACGTCCGTGGCCGGCGCCGTGCACCGTGCCGCGGTGCCGCGGTGCCGCGCAGGATGGCCACGCATGGGAAGCCGTCGCGCTTGAGCACGGTCGCTCTCAGCTTGGGCCACCCAGGCAGAACGACTCGCTGAACGTGAGTACGCGCGACTTCGCGAATCACCACCCTCACCTGACGAAGGAATCGGTCCGCCAGTCCCGCACACGGATGGGACAGCGCACAGCGACGCGCGTTCGGGGGGAAGGCCGCATGTCACACAAACCCCTTACGGAAAGGGCTAGTTCATACGTGCTGTCATCGTTGCATTCCTCCTGAGCGCTGCCGCATTCCTCGTTGTGGCGGTTGCCACCACCAGCAATGCCCCGAGCGCTCGCGCTGACGCCGACGCCCGCACGCAAACCCAACGGAGCCACGAAGGTGACTATGACGGCGGCTACGGCGGTCGGGGCGGCGGTGAGGGCTGGCAGAGAGACGGACGCCTCCGGGCCGTTTTGCCGGGTCGACGTCGAATAGCACGCCCACGTACGGATCACGCTGCGGCGCTCGCCCGGAATTCGCCCAGCAGCTCACGACGCGCCGCACCGTCCGGGGCGTTGATCCACTGGTCATCAACCGTCCCACCTGTCGGCCTGGTGACCATTCCCGCAGGCCGGAGCGGCTCGGCCTTGAGCGCTGACACCTCACGGCTCAGCGCCGGGGAACCCACGCAGGCGGGCGTTACATGCGTACCGACGTCGCACGTCTCCCTTGTCCCGTGTCTGCTGCTGTTGATCTTCATGACGTTGCCACAGGCACCGCGGAGCACCCGCCTCGACAACAGACGTACGCCCTTGGTGCGCCGTTTTCCCGGCTGTGCTACGGCGGCCCCTGCGACGCCGTCACAGGGGCCGCGTTCGCCTCGGAGCCAGGGGTTGAAGGCGGGACGGGTGGGTCATTTCGACCACGTTCCGCCCTCTTCTGTCTGGTTTGCCGCCTTATCGACAGTAACGTGGATTGCGTATGCCCTTAGACAGCCTTGCTGTGCGCCAAGGCCGGGCTGACCAGGTAAGGCAGGTATCCCATGACGGCATCGCCGCTGCTGGCCCTGCGCGGAGTCTTCAAACGGTACGGCGCGGTCCAGGCGCTCGCCGACGTCGACCTGGAGGTGCGCGCCGGTCAGGTGGTCGCGCTGGTCGGGGACAACGGGGCCGGCAAGTCCACGCTGATCAAGGTGATCGCCGGGGTCGACCCGGCCGATGCGGGCACCGTCGAGTGGCGGGGCCGCCCGGTCCGGCTCACCCGGCCCCACGATGCCCACGACCTCGGCATCGCCACCGTCTTCCAGGACCTCGCGCTCTGCGACAACCTCGATGTGGTCGGGAATGTCTTCCTCGGCCGGGAGATCCACCGCGCGGGGCTCCTCGACGAGGTGGAGATGGAGCGCCGCACGCTGGAGCTGCTCGATGCGCTCGCCATCCGGATGCCCGACGTGCGCATCCCGGTCGCCTCGCTGTCCGGGGGCCAGCGGCAGGCCGTGGCGATCTCCCGCTCGATGCTCGGCGAACCCCGGCTCGTCCTGCTCGACGAGCCCACCGCGTCCCTGGGCATCGAGCAGACCGCCCAGGTCCTCGACCTGGTCGAGCAGCTCCGCGAGCGCGGCCTCGGGGTGCTGCTGATCAGCCACAACCTGGGGGACGTCAAGGCCGTCGCGGACTGGATCGCGGTGCTGCGACTCGGCCGCAACAACGGCTTCTTCGACGTGGGGACGACGTCCCACGAGCAGATCATCTCCTCCATCACCGGCGCCACCGACAACGCGGTGACGCGGCGCACGGCGCACGGCTGGGAGGCGGAGCGGTGAACCGGCCGTGGACGTCGGTGCTGCGCGGGAACCGGCAGGCCGGCCCGGCCGACGGGCCCCCGGGCCGGCGCCGCGGGCAGAACCCGCTTCAGATCCTCCGGCGCCGTTTCCACGCCGGTGAGCTCGGCTCGGTCCCGGTCGTCCTCGGTCTGATCGTGGTGTGGATCATCTTCCAGAGCCTCAACGCCAGCTTCCTCTCGCCGCGCAACCTGTCCGGGCTGAGCGTGGACATCGTCGGCATCGGGCTGATCTCGACCGGTGTGGTCTTCGTGCTGCTGCTCGGGGAGATCGATCTGTCGGTGGGTTCGGTGAGCGGTCTGGCCGCCGCCGCCTTCGCGGTGCTCAACGTCCACCAGGGCATGCCGGAGGCACCGGCGCTGCTCCTCGCGGTGCTGTGCGGTACGGCGATCGGGGCCGTCCAGGGGTTCTTCTTCGCGAAGGTGGGGGTGCCCGCCTTCGTGGTCACGCTGGCCGGACTGCTGGGCTGGTACGGCCTGATGCTCTACATCCTGGGCTCCAGCGGCACGATCAACCTCGACGACAAGGGCCTGGTCGCCATGCTGACCGGCTTCTACTTCACCAATGTCGCCGCCGCCTACAGCCTGGCAGCGGTCGGCACCGCCGGGTACTTCCTCGCCTCCTACCAGGACGTGCGGCGCCGCCGGGCCGCCGGGGTGCCGGCCCGGCCGCTGAGCGAGATCGCGGTGCGCACCGGTGTGCTGGCGGTGATCTCCCTGGCCGCGGCCTGGGTGCTCAACCAGTTCCAGGGCCTGCCGCTGGCCCTGCTGATCTTCCTGGCCTTCCTGGTCGGTCTCGACCAGGTGCTGCGCCGTACCCGGTACGGCCGGATGATCTTCGCGCTGGGCGGCAGTGTGGAGGCCGCCCGGCGCACCGGTCTCAACGTGGCTCTGGTGCGGATCTCGGTGTTCATGGTGTCGGGCACGATGGCCGCGATCGGCGGCATGTTCCTGGCCTCGCGGGTCACCTCCGCGACCGGGACCTCCGGGGGCGGCAACCTGCTGATGGACGCCATCGCCGCCGCGGTCATCGGCGGGACCAGCATGTTCGGCGGGCGCGGCCGGACCTGGTCGGCGCTGCTCGGTGTGCTGGTCATCCAGTCGATCGCGTCCGGCGTGGCCCTGATGGGCATCCAGCCCGCCGTCCAGTTCATGATCACCGGTGGGGTGCTGCTGGTCGCGGTGGTCATCGACTCGCTGTCGCGGCGTGCCCAGCGGTCCCACGGCCGGGTCTGAGGCCCGCCCGCCGCGGCCGGCGTTTGCCCCGCGCCGGGCCATGGAAAGCCTCAGCCGATGTCCGCGCTCAGCCACGCCCTGACCATCGCGGGGTCCATGACCTGGGAGATCACCTGGGCACTGATCCTGGGCTTCGCGCTGTCCGCGGTCGTCCAGGCGGTGGTGCACCGCTCCACGGTCGCCGGACTGCTCGGCGACGACCGCCCCCGCACCCTGACGCTGGCCACCGCCCTGGGCACGGCGTCCTCCTCCTGCTCGTACGCCGCGGTCGCGCTGGCCCGTTCGCTGTTCCGCAAGGGTGCGCACTTCACCGCCGCCATGGCGTTCGAGATCGCCTCGACGAACCTGGTGGTCGAGCTCGGCATCATCCTGGCCCTGTTGATGGGCTGGCAGTTCACCGCGGCCGAATTCGTCGGCGGGCCGATCATGATCGTGCTGCTGGCGCTGCTGTTCCGGTTCTTCCTCCGCGAACGGCTGCTGCGGCGGGCCCGCGAGCAGGCCGAACGGGGTCTGGCCGGGTCCATGGAGGGGCATGCCGCGATGGACATGTCGGTGCGGCGCGGGAGGTCCTTCGTGCAGCGGCTGTTCTCCGGTGACGGCTACACGGCCACCTCGCACGTCTTCGTCATGGAGTGGGCCGCGATCCTCAAGGACCTGGTGGCCGGCCTGCTGATCGCAGGGGCCATCGCCGCCTGGGTGCCGGACAGCTTCTGGCGCGCCTTCTTCTTCGAGGGGCACCCGCTGGCCGCGAAGCTGTGGGGCCCGCTGATCGGGCCCGTGGTGGCGATCGCCTCGTTCGTCTGCTCCATCGGCAACGTGCCGCTGGCGGCGGTCCTGTGGCAGGGCGGCATCAGCTTCGGCGGCGTGGTCGCCTTCATCTTCTCCGACCTGCTGATCCTGCCGATCCTGAACATCTACCGGAAGTACTACGGGGCCCGGATGGCCCTCTTCCTGCTGGTCACCTTCTATGCGGCGGTCGTCGTGGCGGGCTACGCCGTGGAGTTCGGCTTCGGCGCGCTGGGCCTGATCCCCGACCGGGCCACCGCGCGGATCCCCATGTCGGGCGTCTCCTGGAACTACACCACCTGGCTCAACATCGCCTTCCTGCTGCTCGCCGCCGCCCTGGTCCTGCGCTTTGTGCGGACCGGCGGCCGGGCCATGCTCCGCATGATGGGCGGCGCTCCGCACGACGGTCCGCCAGCCTGAGCCCCCGGTCGCCGTGCGCGCGGTGCGGACCTGGGCGGAGGCTGGAGGTGTGGCGACACGCACCGGCCCGGTCATGGGCACCGGAGGAGAGGAGCCAGGCCATGAAGGACATCGTCACGGCCGGCGTGGACGGTACGCCGGAGTCCCGGGCCGCCGTGCTGTGGGCGGCGCAGGAGGCGCGGCTGCGGCACGCCCGGCTGCGGCTGCTGCACGCCTGGGTGCTGCTCGCGCCCGAGACGGCGCCGCACCCCCTGGAGGACGACGACCAGAACTACTGGCCCCACCGGATGATGGACGACGCCCGGGCCGCCGCCCTCGCCCGCCACCCGGACCTCCCGGTGGTCACGGACCTGGTCGCCGAGGACCCGCTGGACGCCCTGAAGGAGGCCGCGACCGCCTCGGACTTGCTGGTCCTCGGCTCACGGAACCTGGGCCCGGTGTCGCGCTACGTCCTCGGTGAACTCGGTCTCCAGCTGGTCGCGCACACCGATACGCCCATCGTGCTGGTACGCGCCGAGCAGGAGGACGCGGCCGAGCGGCGGGACGGGGACGTCGTGGTCGGGGTCAGCCTGCACGAGCCGTGCGAGGCGCTGCTGGCCTTCGCCTTCGACAGCGCCGCGCGACGCGGGGTCACGCTGCGTGCCGTCCACGGCCGGCACCTGCCGGCGTACGCATACAACCGCGGTGGCGGCGTGGAGCCGTACGCCGCCGACGAAGCGGCCAAGGTGGCCCGGTACGAGCTCGCCCAGGCGCTCCAGCCGTGGCGGGAGAAGTATCCGGACCTGCCGTTGGAGGCGCGGGTGGAGATGGAGAGCCCGGCGCCGGCGCTGCTGCACGACACCACGGACGCGGCGCTGCTCGTCGTCGGGCGCCGGCACCGCCACCTGCTGCCGGGGGCGAGGATCGGCCATGTCGTCCAGGCGGTGGTCCATCACGCGCCGTGCCCGGTGGCGGTGGTGCCCCACGAGTGAGAAGGCGGATGATGACGGTGGGGGACGAAGGACACGGGAGTGAGCCATGGCGAAGACAGTCGACTGGCCGGTCCGTCTCTCCCTCGTCGAGGAGGACGGCACGACCACGGCGCGCGCGGTGCTCGACACCGGAACCACCACCTTCTCCGGGCGCGGCACGGCCCGCTGTAGCCCCGAGGACCCGGACGTTCCGCAGATCGGGGACGAGATCGCGGCCGGGCGCGCCCTGCGGGACCTGGCGGGGCAGCTGCTGCGGATGGCGGACGACGATCTCCAGGAGGTCGGTGCCGCACCGCCGCGGCGGGAGAACCGGATGGCCTACGGCTGGACGAACGCCCTCGGCTGAACCGGCCGCGGCGTTCCCGGCCGGCGGCCCGGCCGGGGAAGGAGGCGTCCATGGCGAACGCGACGCTCACCGACCTGTACGAGGTGACCATGGCCCTCTCGTACCTCCGCGAGGACATGGTGCGCCCGGCGACCTTCAGCTGCTTCGTACGGCAACTGCCGCCGCAGCGGGGCTTCCTGATCGCCGCGGGCACCGAGTCGGTCCTCGACCACCTCGCCGACTTCGAGGTGGGGCACGACGACGTCGAGGTGTTCGCCGAGGTGCTGCAACGGCCGGCGCGGGAGCTGGCCGGGCTGGTGGGGCTGCGCTTCACCGGCGAGGTCCGGGCGGTACCGGAGGGGCGCGTGGTGCTGGCCGGTGAACCGCTGCTGGAGGTCACCGCCCCGCTCCCCCAGGCCCAGCTGGTGGAGACCTACCTCCTCAACCAGGTCAGCCATCAGACCGCCCTGGCGTCCAAGTGCGCCCGCTGTGTGCTCGCCGCGCAGGGCCGTCCCGTGGTGGACTTCTCGCTGCGGCGCACGCACGGCACCGCGGTCGCGTACCAGGTGGCCCGGCTGGGTGCCATGACGGGCTTCGCGGGGACCAGCAACGTCGCGGCGGCGCACGCCTTGGACCTGCCGGCCATCGGCACCATGGCGCACTCGTACATCGAGGCGTTCGAGGACGAGGAGGCGGCCTTCACCGCGTTCGCGCTCTGCCATCCCGGTCCGGTGACGTTCCTGGTGGACACCTACGACACCGCGTCCGGCGTGGCGGCGGCGGCCCGGGTGCTGACCGCGCTGGGCCGCGGGGACGGCTCGGCGATCCGGCTGGACAGCGGTGACCTCGCCCAACTCGCCCGCCACGCCCGGGCGATGCTCGACAATGCGGGCCTGCCCCAGGTGCGCATCGTCGCCAGCGGCGGACTCGACGAGTACGCCGTGCACGACCTGGTGGCCTCGGGCGCACCGATCGACGTGTACGCGGTGGGCACCCGGGTCGGGGTGAGCGCCGACGCGCCCAGTCTGGATTCGGCGTACAAGCTCGTGGCCTACGACGGCCGGCCGGTGATGAAGCTGTCCGCGGCGAAGGTGACCGCCCCGGGCCGTAAGCAGGTCTTCCGTCGGCCCGGTTGTCTCGATGTGATCGGGCTGGCCGACGAGCCGCCACCCGCGGACAGTGTGCCGCTGCTGGAGACGCTGATGCGGGCGGGCGAGCGCATCGGGCCCCGGGACCGGCTCGCGGACGCCCGGCGGCGGTTCACGGCGGACGTCGCGGAGCTGCCCGCCACGGCGCGGCGGATCCGCGCGCCGGAGCCCGTGCGGGCGATGGTGTCGCACCGGCTGTCGGTGCTGACCGAGAGGGTGCGGCGGCGGACCGAGCGCGAGGTGCTGGCGCCGTTCGGCATCCGGGCCTGAGGGGGCACGGAGGGGCCGCGCGGCACGGAGGGGCCGGAGGCCTCGGGAGAGCCGGACGCCGGGGAAGGGTCGGACGCCGCGGAGGGGCCGGACGCCGCGGAAGGAAGCACCGCCCGCCGGCCGGCTCAGTCGCGCCGCGGGACGACCGCCACCGGGCAGGCCGCATGGCAGAGCGCGGTGTGCACCACCCGCCCGAGCGGCAGCCCGAAGTGACCGTGGCGCCGGCCCGCGCCGATGACGAGCAGGTCCGCGGCAGCGGCGCGGTGCACCAGCGCCTTGTGCGCCGGGCCCTCGACGGTGGTCCGCCGCACATGGACATCCGGGTGGTCGCCGGCCGCCACCGCCAGCGCCTCGTCGATCAACTCCGAGGCCTGCCGCTCGTGGTAGCTCTGGGCCTGCCCGGCGAGCCGCGGCGGATCGGTCCGCTCGTGCGCGGGGCAGTGCCAGGCGCGGACGGCCTTCAGCAGACAGCTGCGGGCCTCGGCCTCCCGGAAGGCGAAACGGACCGCGTCCGCGCCCTGGACCGGGTCCCCGACACCGAGGAGCACACACTGGTGCGTCCCGGTCAGCCCGGCCACGTCGCCGCGCACCACGATCACCGGGCACCGGGTCCGCGCGGCGACCGCCAGCCCGACCGATCCGAGCAGCAGCCCGGTGATCTCACCGTGCCCCCGCGAGCCCAGGACCAGCAGTGACGCGGATTGGCCGGCGCGGAGCAGGGCCGTGACCGCGTCCTCGGCCACCACGTCGGCGGTGACCTCGACGTCGGGGTGGCGGCCGCGGGCCCGGTCGGCGGCGGAGGCCACCAGGGACTCGGCGAGCACCTGCTCCTCGGGGCGCTCCGGGCTCTGCTCCGGGGCCGTGCCCTCGTAGTGCTCCCAGGTGGAGGCGTGCAGCACGCGCAGCGCAAGCCCGTGGAGGGCCGCCTCGTCCACCGCCCAGTCGAGTGCCCGGAGGGCGGGTTCCGAGCCGTCGACACCCACGACCAAGGGCCGTTCCATCGCCGCCACCGCCTTCCCGCCCGGTCGCCCGGTTCGGTTGGTGTCCCTCCCATCGTCACCCCGCGCCCCGCGCGCCCGCCAGGGCCGGCCGCCGCGCGGCGCGCCCCCCGCTGCCCGTCGTGGTGACATGGAAGGACGGAACAGGGACACCGAGGAAGGCAACGAAGAACGGAACCGTCACCATGACCGGTGCGCCGTCTCTCGCAGCGTGTCTGCGCTCGCTGCGGGCCGTGGTCTTCGACACCGACGGAGTCGTCACGGACTCCGCCGGACTGCACGCCGCGGCCTGGAAGGGCGCCTTCGACCCGTGTCTGGCCGGGCTGGCCGGGCAGCGCCCGTTCGACCCGGTGGACGACTATCTGCACCACGTCGACGGCCGGTCCCGGCTGGACGGGGCGGCCGCGTTCCTGGAGTCCAGGGGCCTGGACCTGCCGCTCGGCGGCCCGGACGACCCGCCGGGCACCGGCACCGTGTGGGCCGTCACGGCCCGCAAGGACCAACTGTTCACCGCGGGCCTGCGGGCGCAGGGCGTCACCGCCTGGCCCGGCACCGTGCGCCTGCTGCACGCGCTGCGGGACGCGCGGGTGCCCCGGGCCGCGGCCTCGGCGTCCCGGCATGCGACCGAGCTGCTGTCCGGGGCCGGGGTGCTCCCGCTGTTCGAGGCCGTCGTGGACGGCAACGAGGCCCGCCGGCTGCGGCTGCCCGGCAAGCCCGATCCGGCGCTCTTCCTGGAGGCGGCGCGCCGGCTCGGCGTACCGCCCCGGGACACCGCCGTGGTGGAGGACGCACTGGCGGGCGTCGAGGCCGGCCGGCGCGGTGGCTTCGGCCTGGTCGTGGGCGTGGACCGGTCGGCAGGACCGGCCGGTTCCGCCGCCCTGCGCCGCTTCGGCGCCGATGTGGTGGTCACCGACCCCGGCGAGCTGCTGCTGTCCGGGGAGGGCTGATGCCGACCGCCGGCAACCGCCCCTGGACCTGGTCGTACGAGGGGTACGACGCGGCCGCGGAACGGCTGCGGGAGACGCTGTGCGCCCTGGGCAACGGCTACTTCGTCACCCGGGGCGCGGCCTCCGAGGTGCTGGTGGGCCCCGAGCACTATCCGGGCACCTATGCGGCCGGCTGCTACAACCGTCTCACCTCCAACGTGTCGGGCCGCCCGATCGACAACGAGGACATGGTCAACCTGCCCAACTGGCTTCCGCTGCGCTACCGGATCCGCCCGGCCGACGCGCCCCCCGGGCCCTGGCTCTCCCCCGACCACCCGCATCTGACGGAGCATCGGCAGGCCCTGGACCTGCGGCACGGCGTGCTGACCCGTTGGTCGGTCTACGAGGACGAGGCCGGGCGGCGGCTGGGCGTGGAGCAGCGCCGTCTGGTGCACATGGGCGATCCCCATCTGGCCGCGCTGCGCACCGCGTTCACGGCCGAGGGTTGGGCGGGCGCGGTGGAGGTGGAGGCGGGGATCGACGGCGCGGTGCGCAATGCCGGTGTCGCGCGCTACCGCGGTCTGGCCGACCAGCACCTACGGGGGTGGGAGACGGGTGCCGAGGGGGCCGACACGGTGTGGCTGAGCTGCCACACCAGCGACTCCGACATCCATGTCGCGCTCGCCGGGCGGCTCCGGGCCACGCCGGGCCGGGGCGTGGTGCCGCGGACCCGGTTGACCGTGCTCCGGGCCTTCCACACGGTGGTGCTGCCGGTCACGTCCGGCTCCACCGCGGTCGTCGACAAGACGGTGGCGCTGTACACCTCCCGCGACCCGGCGATCGACAGTCCCCGTCACGCGGCGGTCACCCATGTGGTGCAGGCCCCGCACTTCCGGCAGTTGATGGCGTCGCACCGGCGGGCCTGGGAGAACCTGTGGCGGCAGGCCAAGCTGGAGGTGCCCGGGGAGGCCGGCCGGATCCTGCGGCTGCACCTGTTCCACGTGTTGCAGACCCTCTCGCCGCACACCGCCGAGCTCGACGTCGGGGTGCCGGCGCGGGGCCTGCACGGTGAGGCGTACCGCGGGCACGTCTTCTGGGACGAGCTGTTCGTACTGCCGTTCTTGAACCTGCACCTCCCCGAGGTGTCCCGAGCGCTGCTGGAGTACCGCTACCGACGGCTGCCCGCCGCCTGCCACGCGGCGCGGGAGGAGGGCCGGGCGGGGGCGATGTACCCCTGGCAGAGCGCCGGCGACGGCCGCGAGGAGACCCAGCAGCTCCATCTCAACCCCCGCTCCGGCCGCTGGCTGCCGGACCACTCGCACCTCCAGCACCATGTGGGGTCGGCGATCGCCTACAACGTCTGGCAGTACGGACAGGCCAGTGGCGACACCGAGTTCCTCCAGACCAGGGGTGCCGAGATGCTGCTCCAGATCGCACGCTTCTGGGCGTCCGCCGCGGTCTGGGACCCCGATCTGGGCCGGTACCGCATCCGGGGCGTCGTCGGTCCCGACGAGTACCACGACGGCTATCCGGGGGCCGCCGAGCCGGGGGTGGACGACAACGCCTACACCAACGTCACCGCGGCCTGGGTCCTGTTGCGCGCCCTGGACCTGTGCCGCACCCTGCCCGAGGCCCACCAGCGGCAGCTCTTCGAACAGATCCAGCTCACCCCGGACGAACCGGAGCGCTGGGACGACATCGCCGGACGGCTGCACGTGCCCTACCACCGGGGCGTGATCAGCCAGTTCGCCGGCTACGAGGAGCTGGCCGAACTCGACTGGGACGGCTACCGCAGGCGTTACGGGGACATCCGGCGGCTGGACCGCATCCTGGAGGCCGAGGGCGACACCGTCAACCACTACCAGGCCTCCAAACAGGCCGACGTGCTGATGCTCGGCTATCTCTTCTCCCCCGCCGAGCTGGGCTCGGTGTTCCGCCGGCTCGGCTACCCGCTCGACGACGACATCTGGCACGCCACCGTCGACTACTACCTGCACCGCACCAGCCACGGTTCCACCCTCAGCGCCCTGGTCCACGCCTGGGTGCTGGCGCGCGTGCACCGCCCCGACGCCTGGACGTACTGCGAGGAGGCGTTGACCGGCGATGTCGCGGACCTGCACGGCGGCAGCACCACGGAGGGCATCCACCTCGGGGCGATGGCCGGCACCCTGGACCTGGTCCAGCGCGGCCTGACCGGTCTGGAGACCCGCGAACAGGCCCTCTGGCTCGACCCGGCCCCGCTGTCCGAGCTCTCCACGTTCGGCGTCCGCATCCGCTACCGCCGCCACTGGGACGTCGACCTGCGCATCCGCGACGAACAGGTGCGGATCGCGGTACCGGAGTCCGAGCAGGCGGCGGTGCGGGTGCGGCTGGGGGAGCGGTCGTTCAGCATCGCGCCGGGGACGACCCGGCGGCTCGACCTGCCGGACGGCTGAGTCGGGTCGGGCCGCCGGCGTCACCGCGTCAGCGGCGGAGCGGTCCCTCGCAGGTGAAGTCCGCGGTGCCGGCACGTCCCGAGGACCAGACGGTCGTCGGGCCGAAGGTGCAGTTCATGTCGGCGAGGTTGTTCGCGGCGGGCCGGGCCCGGTCGAGGAGGAAGTAGTCGACGGTCTCGGACATGTCCTTGAAGACCTGGTCGGGGTTGCCGGAGTCGCCGAGGTTGGCGGTGATCCGGCCGGTGCACAGGAAGCGGCCGTGGTCCGGGTCGCCGTTGTCCGTGCACCGGGGCGGGTTGGCGGTGGCCGTGGTGAAGGCGTCCTGGACGGCCGCGGCGTCGGCGAACTTCAGCTGGGAGTTGGGGGTGAAGGTGGTGTGCGGGACGAAGAGGTCGTCGACGGCGGCGATCTGCGCGTCGAGGAAGGCGTCGTACTGCTGTTGCAGCGCGGTGTCGGAGGACTGCTGGTTGCGCCAGGCGTCGAAGGCGGCCGGGTCGTCGGCGCGCAGGTACCGGTACATCTCCTGGAGCTTGGCGGGGTGCTCGCGCCAGAGGAACTCGAAGAACGTCCCGGCGTAGGAGTAGAAGCGGAAGCCGTCGTGGTCGTAGGTGGCGTGCAGGAAGGCGTTGATGGTCATGCGGGGCTTGCCGCCCGCGGTGTCCGCGATGATGTCGCGGACGAGTGCCTGGCGCACCGCGATGCCGTCGTCCCGGGTGGCGCCGTCGAAGAACTCGGCGCTGCCCTCGTCCATGGCGGTGGTGCGGTCGCCCTCGTACCAGGGGCCTTCGCCGAAGGAACCGGGGACCGCGAAGCGGCCGTTGAGGTAGTGCACGTACTCGTGCCGGAAGAGCTCTTCGAGGGTGAGGCTGGAGTCCTGGGGGACGCGGCGCTGGTAGGTGTAGAAGGTGGCGCCCCGTTCGATGTAGACGCCGCCGTTGTTGGTGCCCATGCCGGTGAGCAGCGGGTGGTAGACCTCGTAGTCGTGGCGCGAGGCGTACAGCACGATGGTGAGGGTGGTGTTGGGGTCGCCGGCGAGCGGTTCGGAGGTACCGAGCACCCGGTGGAACTGGGCCTTGACCTGCTTGGAGGCGTAGTAGAGCTGGTCGACGGTCGCGCGGTCGAGCGCGGTGCGGACCTTGATGGCGCCGTTGTCGTAGGCGTACGTGTACGGGAAGATCCGCTTCTCGATGTCCCCCTTGCAGACGTCGTACGGCGCGCAGGCGTCGAAGGTGTTGAGCCAGCCGGCGACCTTGGCCCAGGGTTCGCTGCCCTCGCCGAAGTTCCGCACGGTGGTGGCGAGGAGGCCGCCCAGGTCGGTGACGATCGCCGGTTTGAGGGCGTCGATCTGCCCGAAGCGACCGTACTCGCCGAGCGCGTCGCGGACGACCCAGGCGTTGGGGGTGTCCTTGAGGTGGGTGTGGTCCGCGAAGGCCTTGAAATCGGCGCGGTAGTCGGGGTCGGCGCTGACCGCGTCCCGGAAGGCGGTGTCCTTGTTGCCGGGGTAGACGCCCAGGTAGTTCAGGGAGAGCGCGGCGAGGGCGGCATTGCCCCAGGACGGGTCCTTGTAGGTGGCGGTGCGGTCCGCGCCCATGGTGGCCAACACCTTGCGGACCAGGCCGAGTTGGTACTGACGGCCACCCGGGCCGCTCACCGCGTACAGGGCCTCGCGCAGGGTGTCGGCGTTGGCCCGGGTGGCGTCGAAGGTGCGGGCCGCGGCGCCGAAGGCGTCGGCCGCGCCGCGTACCGCCTGCACGGTCGGGGCGTCGGTGGTGTCGATCTCGTCGTGCGAGAAGTCCTGGTAGGCCACCGCGTGCAGGTACGTGAACATCTCGTACAGGTGGGTGGAGTTCTGCCCGTCGTGGGCGGCGGACAGGGACGCGATGCGGTGGGCCACGGCCTGGACGTGCGCATCGGACATCACGGGGACGAGCCGGGGGTCCCACGTCCAGATGAGGCCCCGGAGACAGTCGTCGGCGGTGGTGGCGGGGTCGGCGAGGAAGTCCGCGAACCGCTCGGGGCTCAGGCCGGTGACCCCGTCGAGGGTGCAGGGGGCGACGGCGGGGTGGGCGCGGGGCGGGGTGATGACGGGGGCGGTCTGTGGGCCCGGCGGCCGGCCGTGCGCGGTGCGGGCGCGGGGCGCGGGCGCCGGGGCGGGGCTGAACTGCGGGGTCCTGGCGAGGCGTTGGACCCGGTCGTGGGGGTGGTCGCCGGACCGGGCGGTGGCCCGGGGCGTGGACTGCGGGGCCCGGACGTGGGCCGTCGGCGCGGGGTGTCGGGGTGCCGCCTGGGCGGCCTGGGCGGTGGGGAGAGCCGGCAGCGCGAGGGCGGTGGCGAGGATCGCGGCCGGCAGGATTCTGCGCGGTATCTGCGGGTGTGACACCTGAACCTCCGTGAGGGGGTGGGGGGTTGAGTGGGGTTCGAGGCGATGGCCTTCACTCCACGAGGGGTGTGACCTATAACATAGTAATGTGAAATTGCACTGACAAGACTTCAGAAACCAGGCATGGGTAAAGGGACGGCGGCGAGGCCCCGTCGGCCCCCGGACGTGCGGCCCGGGGGCTCGGGGAGCGCGGTCGGCCCCGGGGAGCGCGGTCGGCCCCGGCGGTCGGCCCGGCCACCCGCCGGGGCCGACCACCGGGTTCCGCCGTGGCCAGGCCCCGGTCACCGAACCTCGGTCAGCGGGCTCCGCCGTGGCCGGGCCGGGCGGCTGCTCCGAGGAGTTCGCCGAGGGCGGCGCGGTCGACCTTTCCGTTCCGGTTGAGCGGGAGGGAGTCCAGGCCGGTGAGCACGGCCGGCACCATATAGGCGGGCAGCCGGTCGCGGAGGGCGGCCCGGAGGTCCTCCGCGGCGCCGGGCATACCGGTGTAAGCGGCGGCGAGTTCGAGGCCGCCCGGGGTGGTCCGGGCCAGCACGGCCGCGTCCACGACGCCGGGGAGCGCGCGCAACGCCGCCTCGACCTCACCGAGTTCGACGCGGTACCCGTGCACCTGGACCTGCTGGTCCCGCCGGCCCAGGTGCACCAGCGGCGCACCGCCCCGGGCGCGGGCGACGCGGTCACCGGTGCGGTACCAGTGGTCGTCGGTGAGTGCGGTGCCGGGGTCGTACGCGGAACCGTCGGGGGCGAGGAAGCGGCCGGCGTTGTTCGCCGGGTCCAGGTAGCCGGGGAAGCGCTGTGGCCCCCTCACGCACAACTCGCCCTCGTGCAGCAGGAGTTGCAGCCCCTCGTAGAGGGTGCCGATCGGGACGGTGCCGTTGCTGGGGGCGGGCCAGTCGGAGCGGTCGGCGGGCAGCCGGTAGGAGGTGCAGGTGACGGTGAGCTCGGTGGGGCCGTAGGCGTTCTCCAGTCGGCCGTGCGGCGCGGCCCGCTGCCAGGCCTCGGCCTGCTGGAGGGTGAGCGGCTCGCCGCAGAACGTGCTGCTGCGCAGCGTCGGCATGCTCCCCGGCCGCAGCGCCCGGAACCGCTGGGCGAGCGAGATCACCGACGGTACGGAGTTCCAGTGGGTGAGGGCCCGCCGGTTGACGAAGCGGACCGGCGTCAGCAGGTCGTCCCGGGTCGGCACGACCAGGGTGGCCCCGCTCCCCCAGGTGGTGAACATGTCGTGGACCGACGGGTCGAAGGTCAGGTCGAAGGTCTGCGAGCAGCGGGCGCCGGGGCCGGCCGTGCTGCGCGGCACGGCCTGCGCGAGGTATGCGCAGATGTTCCGGTGCTGGATGGGGACGCCTTTGGGGACGCCGGTCGAGCCCGAGGTGAAGAGGAGGTAGGCGAGGTCGTCGGGGCCGGCGGCGCGGGCCGGCAGGGCGGGCGGACGGTGCGGCGCGGGGGCGGGGAGGCGGCGCAGCTCGGGGTCGGTCAGGGTCAGGGTGGGGGCGCCCGGCGGTGCGGTGGGGCCGGCGGTGCCGTCGGAGAGGACGGCGTCCAGTCCCGCCGCCCGGACGATCCCGGCGTTGCGCTCGGCGGGGAAGGCGGGGCCGAGCGGGACGACCGTGGCGGCCAGGCGCTGGACGGCGAGGTACCCGGCGTAGGCGACGGCGGTCCGACCGGCCAACAGCCCGACGCGACGGGGCGGTTGACCGTCCAGGTGGCGGAGCAGACGGGCCGCGAGGGCGTCCGCGCGGTCGGTCAGCTCGGCGTAGCTCAGCCGGGTGTCCCCGATCTCCAGCGCCGTGTGGTCCGGGTGGGCGGCCGCGGAGGCCGCGAACCAGTCGTAGAGGGTGCGTCGTTCGGCGGGGGTGCTCACCGTTCGCCTTTCCTGGGTGTCGGGGCCGTGCGGTATGCGCAGCTGAGAGGGGTGGCGGAGTGGTCGCGGAGGCTGAGCCAGCGGTAGTCGCCCCAGCGGCCGGACCGGGCGCCGGGCGGCACGTCGATGGTCCAGGGGCGGCCGGCGAACCCCGCCCCGCTGGCCTTGACGCAGGCCTCCTGGGCGGTCCACACCCAGGCCACCTCCTCGGCGGCCCGTGCCGGCGGCAGACCTGCCAGGCGGCCGGTGTGCTCCCCCAGCAGGCGGCGGGCGAACGACGGGGTGACGAAGGCGCCCGGGCGCTGCACGTCGACGCCGACGCTGCGGCCGAGCCCGACGCCTGCGGCCAGCGCGCCCCTGCTGTGCGAGACGCTGATGCCGACGCCGGGGTGTCCGCGCAGCCAGGGTTTGCCGCGCCGGTCCGGGACGACCTCCGCGCCGGCCAGGTCCGGCCGTACGGCGGCGAGCAGCTCCCGCAGCAGTGCGCGGCCGGTGAGGAGTTCGTGGGCGCGCCACTCGGGGAGCCCGGCCGCCGCCCGGCGCAGGTCGTCCGGGTGGGTGCTGGGGGCCACCCGGTCCGCGGTGGTGGTGCGCACCCAGAGCCGGTCCGCCACCTCGATGGGTAGGGTCACGGCGCCGTGCCGGGCGCCGCGAGGTCGGCCAGGACGCTGTCGGCGGCGTCCGCCAGGGTGCCGAGGACCACCTCGGTCGCACCGCCCCCGATGCCGAACAGCGCGGCCTGGGCGCGTACTTCCTGGATGCCGCCGGTGGTGAAGCCGGCCGCGCCCCAGAGCTGTCCGCACTCGGTGAGCACGTGGTTGACGGCCGAGCCGGCTGCCGCCTTGAGCGTGGCGGCCGCGGTCGCGTCGTGGTGCAGCGCCACCGGTTCCTGCAACTGCGCGACCAGGGCGTCGAGTTCACGCACCCGGACCAGGCAGGCGGCGAACCGCTGGCGGACCGGGTCCAGGTCCCACAGGGTGCGGTCGCCGTGCGCACGTCCGGTCAGGTGGCGCCGGGTGTCCGCCAGCACCCGGCGGCACAGCGCGACGCCCCACTGTGCGCCGGCGAGCCGTTCGGTACCGATGTGGCGGGCGAACAGCGGCAGTCCGAAGCCGACCCGGCCGAGCAGGTGGTCCCGGCCGAGCCGTACGCCGTCGAAGGTGACGTGGCCGACGCCGGAGTCGGCGAACAGGGCGGAGTCCGCGGGACGCACCGTGACGCCGGGGGCGTCGGCGGGCACCAGGACCCAGGTGAAGTGGGTGAAGTGCCGGCCGGGGCGGTGTCGGGCGAGGGTGAGGAAGTGCTCGGCGGTGGTGGTGTTGGCGATCCAGGTCTTCCCGCCCGTCACCTCCAGTCCGTCGTCCTCGATCCGCACCTGGGTGCGCAGTGCGGTCAGGTCGGTGCCGGCGGTGACGTCGGTGGCCGCCAGCGCGACCGTGGCCCGTCCGGTGCGGGCGCGGTCCAGTGCCCGCCGGGCGACCGGCGTGCGGCCGGCCGCCAGTACCGGCAGTGCGGTGGCCAGCTGGACGCTCACCGACAGCGTGGACGCGATCGAGAAGCGGGCGTCGACGGCGGTGAGCAGCGCGGCGAGCCCCTCGGGGTCGATACCGCTGCGGACCTCTCCGTCGCGGTAGGCCCCGGTGAGCAGGCCGGCGCCGCCGAGCGCGGCCCAGACCCGGGCGCCGCCGGCGGTGCGCGGCAGGGCGTCGAGGGGGGCGTGGCGGGTGTCAGGCAAAGCTCACCCCCTGGTCGCGCAGCGCCAGCCGGCCGTCGGCGAGGTGCAGCCGGTCGTTGCTGTAGTTCAGCGGGGCGGAGCGCAGGTCCCGCAGGGCCAGTTCGAGGCGGGTGGGCGAGTCCTTGAGGTAGCCGTGCCGCAGCCCGAGGGCGGTGACGAGGTCGTCGACCGCGGCGAGGCACTCCTCGGACGCGGTGATCTTCAGTGCGTTGAGCTGGAGTTGGCGTGCCGGCGCCGAGAGGTCCGCGCCGGACTCCACGGTGCGCAGGGTCTGTTGCAGCAGGGCGTGCACGGCGTCCAGGCGCTGCCGGGACCGGGCAAGGCGGGTGAGGAGCAGCTCCGAGCCGGTGTCGAAGCGGCCTCGTCCCGCCGGACCGCGCAGCAGTCGCAGCACCCGGGACAGCGCCCCGGCGGCCGTGCCGAGCCACACCGCCGACCAGCCCAGGTGCGCCAGCGGGCCGAAGACCTCGGCGGCGATCCGGTGGAACCCGCCCGGCTCGCCCACCACATGGTGGGCGGGGATCCGGCCGGTGAGCTTCAGGGCGATGCTGTGACTGGCGCGCATGCCCATCGGCTGCCAGTCCCCCGACGCCTCGATGTCGAGCTGGTCGCGGTGGGCGTAGACCAGCGACACCTCGTGCGCGGTGGCCTCGGCCCCGGGGCTGCGCATGGTGAGCAGGAAGCCGTCGGCGTGGGCGCCGCCGGTGACGATGGGCGCGAACCGGTCGATTGCCAAGCCCCCTTCCAGAGCGCCGAGTTGGGCCTGGGCGCTGAGGAGATGGCCGCCCTTGCCGGCCTCCGTGGTGACGGAGGCGAGGTAGATCTCGCCGGCCGCGATCCTCGGGAGCAGCTCCGTGCGCAGCCGCTCGTCCGCGTACCGGACGAGCGCCTCGGTCTGCTGGCAGTGCATCGCGAAGATCATGCCCAGTGACATATCGGTGCGCCCCAGGGTCTGCGCGGCCGTCACCATGTCGCGTACGGTGCCGCCGAGCCCGCCGTGCTCGGCGGGGACCAGCAGTCCGAGCAGTCCGGTGCGGCGCAGTGCGCCGAGCGCCTCGGCGGGGAACTCCGCGGCCCGGTCGGTGTGCGCCAGGTGCCGTTCGGCGGTCTCGGCGACCTCGGTCAGGCGGTCCGTCAGGTCGAGGGGGACGGGCTGCGCGGCCCGCGGCCCGGCGGTCATGCGGTCACCCGGCCGGTGGTGCCGTCACCGGACCCGTCGCCGCCGTCGGGGAGCTGTGCGGAGATCACCCGCCACAGGGCGCCGGCGGTCGAGAAGGTGGCGTCGTTGAGCTCCTCGTCCGGCAGCGCGATGCCGAAGGTGTCCTCGATGGCGAAGAGCAGCTCGATGGCCTGCATGGAGTCGACGCCGAGCCGGCGCAGATCGGTGTCCGGGGCGATGACGACCTCGTCGGGTCCGGCGTGCTTGAGGAAAGGGCGCAGCAGGGTGGTGAATCGGGCGTCCATGGGTCTCTCTCGGTACGGGGTGGTCAACGGGCGATGCGGCACAGGTCGTCGACCCGGCGGAGGTTCTCCGGGACGAGTTGGTCGGCGTCGAACTCGCGGTCCAGTTCGCTCTCCAGCCGCTCGATGATCTCGATCAGCCGGAAGGAGCTGAACGAGGCGAAGGAGTCGAAGGGGGCGCCGTCGAGCAGGGCGGCCGTGTCCACGCCGAGCACCGCGGCGGCCACGGCGGCCACCCGGCGGCGCAGGGCGTCCTCGGGGGGAGCCGCGGCGGGGCCGTCGGCGGCGGCGGGGCCGGTCGGTGCGGGGCCGAAGACGGTCCGGTCGGCGGTGAGGACGTCCCGCAGGCGGTCCACGACGCCCGGTGGCTCGGCACGGCCACGGGACAGGCGCCGGTGGGCCAGGTAGGTCTGCTCGACGACCTTGTCCCAGGCGCGCAGGTGCTGCCGCTCGGCCTCGGTCTCGTCGGCCCGACGGGCGAACAGCGCGCGGTAGGTGGCATGCAGCTTGCGCGCCCGGGCCAGCAGCCAGGTCTCGGCGGTGAGCTGCTCGACGGCGCGGGCGCGGTCCGGGCAGGCGTCGTAGGCATCGAGGTAGGCCGCCACCGCCGCCTGGTCCACCGCCTGGGCGGGGGGCAGTGCGGAGATCGGCCGGACGCCGGCCGGGGCCAGCTCGACGACCTCGGCGGACTCGATACCGGCCAACTCCTCCTCGGACAGCATCCAGTGGCCGGGGGCGGCGGTGCCCCAGGCGGTCTCGCTGCGGTAGGCGTCCGTGACGTGCCAGCCGTCGGGCCCCGCGGCGAGCAGGAAGCTGTGCTCCATGTGCGCCGTCCGGTGGTACGGCAACCAGGGCAGTTGGAAGGAGTCGGCGACGACGAAGCGCACCCCGCCGGCGGTGCGGAGGGTCCGGAACATCTCCTCGCGGGCCATCCGTCGCTGCCGCACCACCCGCAGCCCGAGCAGGTCCGACGCCACCGCCAGTTGTTCGGCGAGCGGCGGATCGACCGTCGGCAGGCCGCCGGTCCCCTCCCAGGCCCGGAAGCCGAGGGGCGCGCCGAGCCGCAGATGGGCTCCGGCGCCGTAGTGGTGGTCGGCGAGCACCGCCAGATTGACCTGGATGCAGTCCAGCAGACCGCTGTGGACCGAACCGAATTCCAGCGGTTCCGGTTCGACGGTGACTGCCATTGTCCGTTCACGTTCCTTGCCTTGTCGGGGCCGAGCAGGGCCGTGCCGTGTACGAGTGGGGAGCGGTTCAGAGCCACGGGGGCAGTACCGGCAGCTCCGCCGTCGAGTGGAGCGCGCTGCCGGTGGTGCGCCCGGCCAGCCAGGCGAGCACCTCGGCGGGTGCGCCGGAGACGACCGGGCCGCCGGTGCCGAAGCGGCCGAGCAGCGCGCCCTCGCTGTCGCTCAGGACGAAGTCCGGGACGTGCTCGGCCGCCGCGTAGTAGCCGAGGAGGTCGTCGAGGACGATCTGCCGCGCGGAGTCGGGGATGTCGGCGAAGCCGTATCCGATGTCCAGGTCCGCGTGGTGCAGTTCGAGTTCGCGCAGCCGGATCACCAAGATCCGCCGGGGGGTGCAGAGTTCACCGGTGAACGGCCGGACGGTGGCCTGCCAGGCGGGTGCCGGGAGCTCCTCGACGCTGCGCTGGAAGTGTGCCGCGGACGCCCGGAGCTCCGCCACCAGCGTGGCGGCCGTGGCGTGGGCGCCCGCCTCGATCTCGGCGTCCCGGGCCTCCCGGCCCGCGTACTGGGGCGTCTCGACGCCGGTGCGCGCCCACGCCAACAGCCGCTCCAGGGCGGGGACCTGGCGTGCGAGGTGGGACAGGACGTGGCCGCGGGTCCAGCCGGGGAGCAGCGACGGGCCGGCGACGTCCGCGTCGTCGAGGCCCGCCAGGCCGGTCAGCAGCCGGTCCGCCGCGGCGGCGATCTCCCCGAAGGACTCCGGGGTGGGCGGTATTTCCTTCACGATGCTCCTCGCGGTCGGGTCAGTCGGGCGAAGCCGTCGGCGATCTGCGAGAGTTCGCCGGCGATGTGCGGCAGGCGGGTGGGGTCCGCGGCCCGGAGCGCTGCCCGCTGCTGCTGCTCGTCGCCGTAGAGCAGGCTGGTGGCGGCCTTGAAGCGCAGCGCGTGCGGGTCGTCGCCCAGCAGGTGGCCGCCGAGGACGACGACGCCGGAGTCGTCCAGGAGCCGGGCGGCGAGCGACGCCGAGTCGGTGACGCCGTGTGCGGCCAGGAGGGGGCGCAGCGGTTCGAAGTCGGGGTAGACGTAGAACCCGCCGGTCGGCGGCCGGCAGTGGGCGCCGGCGTCCACCGCGATGCGGTGGACCGCGCGGGCCACCGCGCCGTGCAGACGGGCGCTGTCCCGCATCCGGGCGACGACCTCCGGCGGTTCGGCGTAGGCGTACTCGGCGACCTGCTGCATCGGCCCGGCGAGCGTCGACCACACCTCGCTGGCCGCGGCGACCACCGCGTCCCGCAGCAGCGCGCCGGTGTCGCCGGGTGGGAAGCGGGCCACGCCGATGCGCCAGCCGCCGAGCCCGAGGGTCTTGGACAGTCCGCTGGTGACGACGGTGCGCTCGGGAGCCGCTTCGGCGGGGCTGAGGAAGGCGGTGGACTCGGGGTCGTGGACGATGTCGCGGTAGATCTCGTCCGAGACGATCAGCAGGTCCTCGGCCCTGGCCAGCGCGCACAGTTCGCGGATCAGCGCGGGCGGGGCGAGGGTTCCGGTGGGGTTGTCGGGCAGGGTGAGGACCAGCAGCCGGGGGTCGCCGCCGGCCGCTCGGGCCCGGCGGATCGCGGAGCGCAGCGCGTCCGGTTCCGGGATGCCGCCGCACTCGGCGGGGACCGGTACGCCGAAGACCTTCTTGCCCGCGTAGACCGCCTGCGGGGCGTAGCTGTTCCAGGCGGGGCGGGGCAGCAGCAGATCGCCGGGGACGACCAGTTGCAGCGCCATCAGCAGGGGTTTGCTGCCGGGGGCGAGCACGACCCGGTCGGCCTCGGTGGGCAGCCGGCGGCGGGTGGAGTAGCCGGCCACCGCGGCGCGTGCGCCCGCACCGCCGGCGACCGGCCCGTACGAGGCGCGCGCCGCGCCGAGCGCCAACTGCTCGGCCAGCTGCGGCAGCACCGGCAGCCGGGCCTCGCCGAAGGCGAGGTGGACCAGACGGTCCCCGGCGGCGCGCCGCCGGTCGACCAGTTGGTTGAGCGCCAGGTTCGGGGAGGGCGGGGTGACGGTGAAGGACGTCATGCGGGGTTCCTTTGTGTACGGCTGCCCCTACGGGGCTGGTCGTCGCCCGCCGGGGCGACGCCACCGACGGCGGCCACGAGGTCGGGTGGGGTGGCGGGGTCGAGTTCCAGTTCGTCGAGCCAGGCAGCGGCGGGCGAGAAGCGGGCCCGGAACGGCCTGCCGACCAGCGCGGGGTTGCGCGCCTGGAGCATCCGGAGCCGGAAGTGGGCCCCGTCGGGGGTCTCCTCCACGCCGTCCACCACGACCTTGCCGGGCGTCGCCGACATGACCGGGCCGCGCACCGTGCGGGCGAGACCGGGCAGGGTGCGGTACGCCTCGGTGAAGATCTGCACGGCCCGGGCCAGCGACACCTTGAAGTAGTCGTACGGGCCGGTGTCCCGCTCCACGAACAGGTAGTACGGCACCGCCCCCACCGCCAGTTCGGCCCGCCACAGTGCGCTCCACACCCCGGCGTCGTCGTTGACGTGCGCGATCAGCGGCGCCTGGCAGTAGACCACCGCGCCGGTCGCCCGGATCCGGGCGACGGCCCGCTGGGCGAGGTCGGTGGCGAGTTCGCGGGGGTGGCTGAAGTGCGCCATCACCGCGAGCTGCCGCCCGGAGGCCACCACCCGCTCGAAGAGCCGCAGCACGTCGTCGGCGTCCGGATCGGTCACATAGCGCTGCGGCCAGTAGGCCACGGACTTGGTGCCGATGCGGAGGGTGCGGACCGATGCCACGCCCAGCAGCGGCTCCAGGTGGCTGCGCAGCCGCTCGGTGGACATCACCATCGGGTCGCCGCCGGTGACCAGCACGTCGTGCACCTCGGGGTGTGCGCCGAGGTAGTCGATCAGCCCGGCGGGGTCGGGCGCGGCGAACCGCAGGTCGGCGTCCCCGATGAACTGCGCCCAGCGGAAGCAGTAGGTGCAGTACGCGTGGCAGGTCTGTCCCTGGCCGGGGAAGTAGAGCACCGTCTCGCGGTACTTGTGCTGCAATCCGGGGAGTTGGACGCCGTCCTGACGGGGGACGTTGAGCTGCTGCTGGCCGGAGGGGTGCGGGTTGAGGCGACCGCGGATCTCCTGGACGGCCTCCCGCAGCAGCGGCTTGTCGGCGGGGTCGGCGGACAGCTTGGCCAGCTGGTCCTCGTCGGCCGCCGCCAGCATGCCGCGCTGTGGGAAGGTCAGTTGGAACATCGGGTCGTCGGGGACCCGGTCCCAGTCGATGAGCTGTGACAGCACGTACTCGTTGACCCGGAAGGGCAGGACCAGCGAGATGCGGCGGACGGTCTCCCGGATGTCGTCTGGCAGGCCGTGGCGCCGGGCGATGTCGTCGATGTGCCGCGGGCCGAACGCCTTGAAGCGGGCGGGTTCCGGCAGGCCGGCCGGCATCAGCGGGTGCCCCCCGTCCGGTGCGGTTTGCGGTACAGCGCGTCGCCGAGCACCAGGAAGTCCAGGTCCATGGCGCGGAAGGCGGCGAGCGCGTCGGCGGCGGTGTTGACGATGGGTTCGCCCTTGTCGTTGAACGAGGTGTTGAGCAGCACCGGTGGGGCGCCGTGCCGCTGTAGGGCGTCCAGGACGGCGCCCACGGCGGGGGCCTCGTCGCCGTGCAGCACCTGCGGGCGGGTGGTGCCGTCGACGTGGACGACGCCCGGGGCGACGCTGCGGCCGAGCTCGGTGGCCTTGGCGGCGCCGAGCATGTAGCGGCTCAGGTGCTCCTGCTGCTCCCAGAGTCGGGCGCCGTAATCGGGCCGGGTGACCCCGGCGAAGGGGCGCCACTGCTCGCGGTTCTTGATGGTGTTGACCCGGGTGTTGACGTCCGCGGTGTCCGGTACGGCGATGATCGAGCGGCGGCACAGCGCCCGCGGCCCCACCTCGGCCCTGCCCTGCGCGACCGCGCCCACCCGCCCGTCCAGCAGCAGCCCGGTCACCTCGTCGATGTCCAGCTCGGAGCGCACCAGCCCCGAAATATCCCACCCCGCACCCCCGTTGAGGTGATCAGGGGCCCCCACATCGACGCCCAGATAGGCACTCAACGCCCCCGTCCTCCTCCGGGGCGGCCGCACGGTCCAGGCCGCCCCCAGGGCGACCCCCGCGTCGTGCGGTACGGGCGGTACGTACAGCGGACCGGGCAGGGTGCCGTTGGTGCTGCAATTGAGCGCGACGCCACCGCTGAGGCAGAGCTCCTCGACCCCGGACGTCTTCCGCGTCAGGGCGGCGAGATGGGTCACGGTCTGCTCGATGAGACGCTGTGCGGTGTAGGCGACGAGGACGGCGTCGGGGTCCTCGGTGAGGCGTTCCTCGGGGGCGCTCGGGCCGTCCGCGCCGGCGATCGTGGTGTAGCGCTCCCGCCAGCGGCCGACGACGGTGTCGTACTGCTCCTTGATCTCGTCGGCGGTGGCGCTGCCCCGGCTCTCCACCAGTGGCGCAACGGCGAGCCGGAAGTCGTCGGCCGCGAGGTCCACCAGCGGTTCCACGTCCAGGTGCGCGGCCCGGCCGTAGGCGGCCAGGCCCATGGTCTTGCCGGCGTTGAGGAAGGAGAAGCCCAGCCAGGTCGAGGCCGCGTCGTAGGCGTAGCCGAGGGAGGCGGTGCGCTGCCAGCTGCGCTCCTGGCGGGGCTCGGCGCCGTCCTCGTACGTCCAGATGGTGGAGGACTCGTTCTCGCCGTGGCCGTCGATGACCAGCACGCCGGCCTTGGTGAAGGGGGAGGCGTAGAAGGCCGAGGCGGCGTGCGCCTGGTGGTGCGGAACGCGGACGACCTCGGGGGTGCGACCGCCGAAGTCCAGCCCGACGGCGTACGCCAGGAACTCGGCGTCGTCGGTGAAGCGGCGCGGGTAGAGCTGCTCGCTGTCCCAGCCGACGGCGACCACGTCGATGTCGGCGGCGGTGATGCCGGCCTGCTCCAGGCAGAAGCGGGCGGCGCCGACCGGCTTGCGGTAGAGGGAGTGGCGGTGCCGGTTGCAGCGCTCCTCCTCGCTGAAGGCGATGACCTCGCCGTCGTCGTTGATCAGGCAGGCGGCGCTGTCGTGCCAGCCGGTGGGAGGTGCGTTGACACCGAGGATCCAGGTCATGGCTGCGGAAGTCTCTCTTCGTCCGTTCGCGGCGGTGGGTGGGTCAGGAAAGCGGGCTGAGGGAGTGCCGTACGGCGCGCTGGGCGCGGCCGAGCGCGGCGGCGCACTCCTCGGGGGTGTCGCCGACGGCCACCAGGGCGGCGAGCCGGGGCACGATGCCGCGCGGCGGCAACCGCAGTGCGGCGTCCGGTGCGGCGAGCGCAACGGCGTGGGTGATACCGGGTACGGCCGCGGCCTCGGTCAGGTCGAGGGAGCGGACGATGCCGTCGCACTCGGGGTAGACGAAGCGGACCTCGGCGCAGCGGTCGCGGTGGGGGGTGAGGTGCGGGGTCCGGCCCAGGGCGAGGTCGGCGGCGGCGGCGACCGGGTCGACTCCGGTGGCGAGGGTGCCGAGCAGCGGGATGAAGTCCCCGCCGAGCCGGCCGTTGACCTCGACGATCCGGGGCCCGGTGGGGGTGAGGCGCAGTTCGGTGTGGGTGAGGCCGGTGCGGATGCCGAGGGCGGTGTGGGCGTCGGTGACGACGGACTGCACCTCGTCGGCCCAGGGTTCCTGGCGCCAGGGGGCGACGAGGTGTCCGACCTCCTCGAAGTACGGCGCGAACCCGAGCCGCTTGTGCGCCACGTTCACCAGGCGCACCGCGCCGTGGGACACCGCGCAGTCCACGCTGATCTCGGGCCCGGAGAGGTACTCCTCGACGATCGTCCCGTCGAGGGTGCGGATGCCGGGGAACGCGGCGGTGCGCGCCTGGTCGTAGGCGCGGGCGACCTGTCCGGGGTCGCCGGCGAGGGTGACGCCGATGCTGCCGGCGAGCGCACGGGGTTTGACCACGACCGGCCAGCCGAGCTCCTCCGCCGCGGCGAGCGCCTCGTCACGGGTGTGCACCTGCCGGTGGCCGGCGGAGGGCACCCCGGCGGCGGCGAGCAGCCGGCGGGTGGCGAGCTTGTCGCGGCAGTGCCGGGCGGCCTCCGGGCTCAGATGGGGCAGGCCGAGCCGTCGGGCCACCTCCGCGGTGGTCTCCAGCAGGGTCTCGTCCCAGGTCAGTACGGCTCCCGGTCCGGGGTGACCGGCCAGCAGCGCGCCGACGGCACGGGTGGTTTCGGCGGGGTCGGCGGTGTCCGCGGTGCGGAACCGGTCGGCCACGTGGCGCCGTTGCCAGTCGACGGCGGTGCGCTGGACGAGTGCGGTGCGCACCCGTCCGGCGACGGTGTCCAGGGCGTATGCGCGGTAGGGCGGGTTGCCGCAGCCGATCAGGACGAGTTGGGCGGGCGCCTGGGGGTTCACGGGTGCGCACTCCAGGGCGGCGTTCCGGATCGTGTGCCGGACGGCCGCCGTCACCTCCGCGCTGTTGGCCCCGCGGAAGCGGAACCGTGCCCCGGCGTGCTCGTAGCCGCCGCCGGTGAGCAACGCGCCGGCCTCCGGGAGGACTTCGGCGTACGGGCCGGAACGCGGGTCGCCGGTCCGGTGGGTGGTGGCGGAGCGTACCCGGCAGGGCATCGGCACCGAGGGCGGCACCAGGAGCCAGCCGGCCACCTGTGCCGGCTCGGCGACGGAGCGCGGGGTGCGGTCGGGGGTGGCGGTCTGGTGGGCGACGGCCGCGGCCATCAGGTCGATGCCGTGCACCTCCCGCCAGATGAAGGGCACTTCGGCGCCGCCCGGCCGGCCGCCGATCTCCAGGACGGTCAGCGCACCACGGTCGCTCTCGAAGAGTTCCAGGTGGAAGACGGAGGGTCCGGTGAACATCGCGGCGGCGGTGGCGGTGGTGATCTCGCCGATGCGGGCGAGGAGTGCCGGGTCGTCGATCTCGACGGAGCCGAGGACGGTGCCGGCGGTGAACTCCAGGCAGGTGTTGAGGTAGCGCGAGGCCCGCCAGGCGCCGAGTCCCTCGCCGGTGAAGACGCCGTCGACGTGCAGTACGCGGTCCGGCAGCCAGGGCTGTACCAGCATCTCGATGTCGTGCGGGAAGGCGTAGGCCTTCAGGCGCTCCGCGGAGTCCAGCCGGGTGACGCCGGTACTGGCGGTGCCGCGCCGGGGTTTGAGCAGCACCGGCCAGCCGTGCTCGGCGGCGAAGGCGGCCACCGCGATGTGGTGCGGGGCCGGGGCGGTCGGTGGCACGGCGACGTCCGCCGCGGCGAGCCGCTCGGCCATCAGCAGTTTGTCGCGCAGCGGGAGGAGGTCCTCGGCGCGCTGTCCGGGCAGGTCGAACTCACCACGCAGGTCGGCGGCGAGGTCGAGGTCGGTCTCCTGGAGGGCGACGATCCGGGTGGGCGGGCCGATCCGTGCCATCACGTCGTCGATCGCGGCGCGGACGGCCTTGACGTTCTCCGTGCTGTCCACGAGCCGTACCGCGGCGGCCTGTTCGGTGGGCAGATGGCGGGCGGCCCGCTCGGTGGTGAGGTAGCTGACGCGGTGGGCGGAGTGGTCGAGGTAGTCGGTGTAGTCGGCGTAGCGGTCGGTCCAGCGGTGGATGATCATCACGTGTTCGGGCACGGCGGCCTCCTGGGGCAGGACGAGCACGGAGTAGGGGTGGGCGACAGGGGCGGCCGGGTGGTGGGGCGCGGCGCGGCCCGCGCGGGAGCGCGCGGTGGTCGGCGGGCGGCCTACGGGCAGCGCGTGGTGCGCAGGGGTCTCTCCTGCGGTGGCGGCAACTGCCGTGGCGGGTAAGGGAGATGGCGGACCGCGAGGGGTCCGTCAGGGACGTTCGGCGGCGGTCAGCAAGCTCTGGTGCAGGTCCCACAGCAGGTCGGCGCACTGCTCACGGCCGAGGTCCTTGGCGGTGAGCCGGACGGCGAGGGCGTCCTCGGTCTCCAGGGCGCGGGCGTAACATCGCGGGCCGATGGTGGTGAAGGGTTCCTCCCAGGTGAGGGTGGGCGGGCCGGCGGACAGCGGGGGCCGCGGCGGTGCGCCGGGGTGTGGGCCGTCGGGGACGGCCACGTAGTTGAAGGCGCAGGCCGGTTCGGCGGCGTGCGGCATCCGGGCGCGCAGCGCGGCGACGGCGGTGACGTCGTGCATGCCGTGCCGGAAGGCGCCCAGGCCGCTCCAGTGCACGGCGTCGGCGAGCGTGACCAGGTCGTCGTTGCGGGCGTGTTCGACGAGTGCCGGCACCCATTGGTTCATCGACGTCACCACGCCCTTCCAGCGGCCGGCGAACCGGTTGGCGCTCATCAACTGGACCAGCAGGGCGTCCGCGCCGCAGATGCGGGCGACGCTGCGGGCGTAGGCGGCCAGGATGACGCTGGAGACGGAGACCCGGGCGCGTTCGGCGAGGGCGTGGGCCGCCGGGCGGGCGGCCGTGGAGCGCAGGGTGGCCTGGACGACCTCGCCCGCGGTGTCGGCGGTGCGGGGCAACGTGGTCGACGGGGCGTGGGCCAGCAGGTGGGTCCAGTGGTCGAGCGCCGCCGACTGGCGGCGGAGTCCGGCGGGGCCGTACTGCTCGGCGGCGAGGTCGGCGGGGCCGGGTGGGGCGGGGCCGAGGCCTTCGGGGTCGGTGAGCGCCTGCCGGAACTCCTGGTGCAGCAGCTCCTGCGCCCAGGCGTCGGCGGTGATGTGATGCTTGCTGAACAGCAGGTGCGAGGGCGCACCACTACGGGTCAACAGCCGTGCCCGCCAGCCGTGTTGGCGGCCGAGGTGGAAGGGCTCGCCGGCGAGTTCGGTGGCGAGGTCCGCGGGGTCGGCGTCGGCGTCGTCGAGGACCGGCAGGGTGTCGTCGGTGGTGGCGTCGGGCGGCAGTTGGCCCGGTGCGTCGGCGTTCCGGACGTCGTAGCGGGTCCGTAGCGACGGGTGCCGGTTGGCGAGGGTGCGTACCGCGGTGCGCACCTGTTCGGCGGTGACGCCGCGCGGCAGGGGCCAGGCCGCCGCGTTGTTCGGTTCGTGCCACCGCTGGGCCGGCAGGCCTCGGATGTCGTGCCACACCGAGAGCTGGCCCAGCGAAAGCGGTCCTGCCTCGGACATACGCTCCCCCATTGGCGCACTTCCATCATGCGAAAGTTGAATTCCATGCAGAGCTGACGCTGCCACAATCTGTTGAAGCCTGTCCAGGTCGAACCGGCATGGAATGCCGGCAAACGTGACCCACCTCACACCCCGCCCCCACCGCAGGCATGAGAGCCTGATCACCACTCTTCGGAATCCAACTTCCGCACAGCGGAAGCTTGGTTTACGGCCGGCCGCCGCGCGAGGCGTGCCCCGGCAGGCGTCCTCGCCCCCTGGGACACGTCAACTCCCCCGGCCCGCCCCGGATCACCGTTCTCGAACAGCACGAGGGGTCTTTGCAACGTGAGTGAGCAGCCGTACGCCCCGGCCGGTTCCGGCGGGGAATTCCTCCATGACTTCCTGCTCGCCGCCGGCCGGCACACCCCCGACGCCCCCGCCGTCATCGCCTCCGCGGGGGCCGGCCGGACCACCGTGACCAGCTACGCCGCACTCGCCGCCCTGGCGGACGCCTACACAACGGACCTGCGGGCCCTCGGCGTCGAGACCGGCGCCCGGGTCGTCCTGGAGTCGGACACCACCGCACACGCCATCGCGATGCTGCTCGCCTGCTCCCGGGCGGGGCTCACCTTCGTCCCGGTGAGCCCGGAGACACCGCAGCAGCGGCTGCGGTCCGTCATCGCCACCGCCCGGCCCGCCCTGCACCTCCAGGCGACGGACGGCACCCGCACCGACCTGCCGCACACCGTGGGAACCGCCCGCTTCGGCGCGGCCGGGCTGACCGTCGAACGCGCCCCCGAGCAGCGCCGCCCCCGACGCCGGGTGCCCTGTGTCACCGATCCGGCGTACATCATCTTCACCTCCGGCACCACGGGACGCCCCAAGGGCGTGGTGATGAGCCACCGTGCGGTGATCGCCTTCTACCGGGGCATGTTGGCGCACCGGATCGCCACTCCCGAGGACCGCATCGCCAGCACCTCACCCCTCCAGTTCGACTTCTCGCTGCTCAACATCGGCCTGGCACTGGGCAGTGGGGCCAGCGTGGTGCCGGTCCCCCAGGACCTGGTGCGCTGGCCCCGCCGGCTGCTCCGGACACTGCGGGAGACCGGGGCCACCCAGGTCAACGGCGTCCCGTCCATCTGGCGCCAGACCCTGCGCTACGAACCCGAGCGGCTGGCCGCCCTCGACACACTACGCTCGGTCCTCTTCTGCGGCGAGGAGTTCCCGCTGCCCGAACTGCGCCGGCTCCAGGAGCTGTTGCCCACCGCGCGCCTCATCAACTGCTACGGCGCCACCGAGTCGATGGCCTGCTCGTTCGCGGACGTCCCCAACCCCCTGCCCGAGGACGTCGAGCGGCTCTCCATCGGGGTCGCCCATCCCGGTGCGGAGATGCTCCTCGTCGACGAGGCCGGAGCGGTGGTCGACGAGCCCGGCGTACCCGGCGAGATCCATCTGCGCAGTCCCGCGCTGTTCTCCGGCTACTGGGACGATCCGGAGGCCACCCGGTCGGCGCTGGTCCCCGACCCGCTGTGCCCGCAGTCCGGCCAGTCGGTCCTGCGGACCGGGGACCTGGCCGTCCGGGGCGCGAACGGCGAGTTCTCCTTCTGCGGACGGACCGACTCCCAGGTTCAGATCAACGGCAACCGCGTCGAACTGGGCGAGGTGGAACGCCGGTTGACCGCGTTCCCCGGCGTCACCGCCGCCACCGCGACGGCCCTGCCGCTGCCCGACGGCGGCGGTCTGCGACTGACCGCCTTCGTCGTCCTGTCGGCAAAGCACACCACCACGGACCCGGCCGCACTGCACGACTTCTGCGCCCAGGCGCTCCCCGCGTACATGGTCCCCCAGGACATCCGGCTGTGCGACCACCTGCCGACGACCTCGAACGGCAAGGTCGACCGCGCCGCCCTGGCGGAGGGGACGCCACCGCGGCCGGCACCCGGATCGCCCCTGAACCCGGCCGTGGTCCGCGGCTGCGGCCGCTGACGGCCCGGACGCCCAGGAGGAGAGATCGTGACCAGAACCGACACGTCCGGCCCCACGACCGGTGGGCCCCGCCCCGGCCGGCTGCGCGCCTCCATACGGGTGCGGGCCGGCGGACTGCCCGGCGCCTTCTGGGTGTTGTGGGGCGGGTCCCTGGTCAACCGTCTGGGCGCGATGGTCAATCCGTTCCTGAGCCTCTACCTGACCGGCGTGCGCGGCGTCCCGCTCGGCGAGACCGGGCTCGTCCTCGCCGTCGTGGGCATCGGCTCGGTCCTCTCCCAGCCGCTCGGCGGCTTCCTCGCCGACCGCTTCGGCCGGCGGGCGGCGCTGACCGGCGGGATGCTGGCGAACGGCGCGACCCTGCTCGCCCTCGGCCACGCCCGGAGCCTCACCGTCCTCGTGTCGAGCTGCTTCGTCCTCGGCATCACCCTCGACCTCTTCCGCCCCGCCGCCCAGGCCCTGGTCGCCGACGCGGTGCCCGCCGCCGACCGGACCCGCGCCTACGGCCTCCTGCTGTGGGCCGTCAACCTCGGCTTCTCGGTCGCCATGGTGCTGGGCGGCTACCTCGCCTCGCACGACTACCAGTTGCTCTTCTGGCTGGACGCGGCGGCCTGCACCTGCTTCGGGGTGCTGGTGTGGTTCGCCGTCCCGGAGACCCGCCCGGCCGCCCGGGAACGCGGCGCGGGCAGCTACCTCACCGTGCTCCGGGACCGCCCGATGGTGGCCTTCGCCGGCATCATCGTCGTCTACGCCGTCGTCTTCCAACAGGCCTTCGCCACCCTTCCGTTGGCGATGCGGAGCACCTCCGCCTCCAGCGGCGCGTACGGGATGGTCATGGGCGTCAACGGACTCGTGGTCATCGCGATGCAGCCACTGATCGGTCACCGGCTGGCCGCCTTCGACAAGAGCCGGGTGCTGGCCACCGGCTTCACCGTCGCCGCGGTGGGCAACGCGGTGGCCGCCGCCGCCTCGGCAACGGCCGTCTACGGCCTGGCGGTTGCGGTCTCCACCCTCGGCGAGATCCTGGTCTTCGCCGTCACCGCGGCCGTCGTCGCCGACCTCGCCCCCGCCCGGCTCCGTGGCCGCTACAACGGCCTGATCGGCATGGCCTGGGGAACCGGCTTCCTGATCGCGCCGGTCGTCGGCACCCGGCTCCTCGCCGTCGACCCCACCGCCCTCTGGCTGACCTGCGCCGCACTGTGCCTGGTCGCGGCCGTGAGCCAGCTGTCCCTGGCCCCGGCGCTCCGCCGCCGCACACCGGAGGGCGCACCGGAAGGAACCGCACCGTGAAGAGAGTCCTGCTGATCGAGGCCGATGTCGCCGCGGGCGAGGACCTGTCGGCCGCGGAGGCGATGCGGTCCGTCACCGTGGAGCTGGCGACGCAGTGGTGACCAAGGAAAGACGCGGACACGGACCGCAGGCCCACACAGGATACCGTCAACAACTAATTTCGTTGACGTTAATTTTCTGGACAACCGATTCCATTGCATTGTAGAGAGGAAGCCATGGAATCAGTAGACGCCACCTCAGCTTCCCCTACTTCCCCCACTCCCCCCGCTCCCCCCACTTCCCCGCAATCCCCCACTCCCCCGGCCGCCCTCACCACCCCCACCACCCCCACGGCTCCCGCCGGAGACGCCCTGCCCCGGAAGCTGCCCGAGACCGACCGCACCCGCCACCGTCGGCTGCGCGACCAGGGCAGCCTCGACCGTGCCGCACTCGATGCCGTACTCGCCGCCGGGTTCCTCTGCCACCTCGGCGTCGTCGTGGACGGCACCCCGCTGGTCGTCCCCACGGTCTACGGCGCGACCGACAGCACGCTCTACTTCCACGGCTCGGTCGCCAGCCGCAGCCTGGTCGCCTCGCCCGGGGCGAGCGTCTGCGTCACCGTGACCCATGTCGACGGACTGGTGCTGGCCCGCTCGGTGTTCGAGCACGGCGTCAACTACCGCAGCGCCATGGTGTTCGGCACGCCCCGTCTGGTCACCGACCCCGAGGAGAAGCTCGCCGGTCTGCGCCGCCTCACCGAGCAGGCCGCACCGGGCCAGTGGGACTACGCACGCCGCCCGAACCGCAAGGAGCTCGCCGCCACCGCGCTGCTCGCGCTCTCCCTCGACGAGGCCTCGGTGAAGGTCCGCACCGGACCGCCGGACGACGGCACCGGCCCCGACGCGGAGCTCGGCCTCTGGGCCGGCGTCCTCCCCCTGCACACCTCCTGGGGCCCGCTCCAACCGGACCCGCTGCTCCCCGCCGGCATCGCGGCGCCCGGCCACCTCGCCGGGCGCGACCAGCCGCCACGGGCGTCCTGATCCCGCTGCGAGGGAGAGGATTCGGCCAAGTTCCGTGCGCAGCGGAGCACCCACCACCCCGCCGGGAGTCGTCCCACACGGCATGCCCCACTGGCCGAAAGAGAGCCCCTCACTGCCCGACCACACCCAGGAGCGCATCGCACGTTGAGCCACCCATGGACAGTAGCCAGCCATTCTTCGCAAGTACCCACGGTAATTCAGGCCATGGATACCGCAGAAGAGGCATTATGACCGTGAAATCACCTGGCGGGCATACGCCAGATCACTTGCGGGGGGAAGCCATGAGACAGGACAACGACTACCGGGAACTATTGGCGCACCCAACCGAGCGAATAGGCGAGGAGGCACGAGGGCTCGTTCTTGTCGATCCGGCGGGAAAGGAATCCTTCGACTGGGAAGCCGGCGCACGCCTCAGCGTGACGCTCCCCTCGGGAACAATTCACCAGTACTTCCTCCGCGGGGAGTCGACCAACGACCTCCGCTTCCGGATCGGCGTCCTTCAGAAACCCCCCGGAAACACCACCGCCGAAGGCGAACGGGCAGGGGGGAGCGGCCAGGAGGGCACCGTGCGCAAGGTCGGCCCGCCGGCCGCCGGCACCCGGCCCGGGGCGGCGCCCGCCGCAGGGCAGACGCCCGAGGCCGGGCGGGACGCCTTGACGAACCGGGAAACGGAGATCCTGGAACATGTCGCCCGGGCGCTGAGCAATCGTCAGATCGCCAGCCTGCTCTCCATCTCCGAAGGCACGGTCAAGCGCCACCTGCGGAACATCTTCACCAAGCTCGATGCGCGCTCCCGGATGGACGCGGTGAACAAGGCGCTGTCGCAGCCGCGGCCGCACGCCTCCTGACCATCGGTTCCGCCGAGCCGAACCGACCGGACGACGGGGCGGGGCGGCCCACCGGTGCGCTCGGTGAACTCCGGCGGCCCACCGGATCGTTCGCAGCGTTCCGGCCGGGACGGAATTCCCGGCCGGAACGTTCCGACCCCGAACCCCCGGACACCTCCACGGGAATCCCGACCACGTCACCCCTTCCGCGCTTTGCATACGATGCATCCCCGTACGACCACGACAACCTACCGGGCGGTCGGAAAAACCGGGAAGGGCGCCACCGCGTATTCCCACGGGAGAACTCGTACCCGGGCCGTCGACACGACCCGGGCGAGGCATACGGAATTCCGCATTCCCGTCGTTGCTTTGTGAACATCCCGATGGCGGAATGGAGAATTCCCGGGGCGGTGCGGTGGCATCGGGAAGGCCGAAAGGGGGAACCGGACACGGACCCGGACATCCGTGCCCGTTCATCGTGCGGCCAGCGCGTCCCGGAGCGCGCGCGTCCAGTGCGCGACGGTGGAGCGGGCCAGTTCCGTGGTCGGTGCCCAGTCCTCGAAGAGGTGGAACGCGCCCGGCACGAAGTGGAGTTCCACCGCGACCTGGTGGTCGACCAACCGCCGGGCGTACGCGAGTCCGTCGTCGCGCAGCGGGTCGGCGCCGGCCACCTGGACGTAGGCGGGCGGCAACCCCGAGAGGTCCTTCGCCCGCGCGGGGACGGCGTAGGGCGGTACGTCGACGGGTCCGGCGCCCAGGTACAGCTCCCAGAGCTGCGTCACCGAGGCCGCGTTGAGCACCCGGGGGTCGTCGATCCCCGCGCGGAAGCCGCCGTCCGCCCGGTCGTCCAGCGCGGGCAGCAGCAGGTGCTGGAAGGCGATGGCGGGGCCGCCCTCGTCGCGGGCGCGCAGGGCGAGACCCGCGCTGAGGCAGGCGCCCGCCGAGTGTCCGGAGACCGCGAGGCGTTGGGGGTCCACGCCGAGCTCCGCGGCGTGGGCCGCGGTCCAGCGCAGCGCCGTCCAGGCGTCCGTGACCGCCGCCGGACAGGGGTGTTCGGGGGCAAGTCGGTAGTCGACGGCGATCACCAGGGCGCCGGTCTCGACACAGATGTGGGCGCAGTTCCGGTCGCCCGAATCCAGGTCGCCCAGCACGAATCCACCGCCGTGGAAGAAGAGCACCACCGGCAGGGGCCCCGGTGCGCCGGTCGGGCGGTAGAGCCTGAGGGGGACCGCCGGGCCGTCGGCGTCGGTGGCGACGGCGTCCTCGATGGTCAGCCGCGGGACGCTGTAAGGGGCGCGGGTGGACATCGACTTCCGCATCCCCTCCCGGGCCCGGGGGATGTTGCCGAACATGCTGCGCGCCGGTAAGGCCGCCAGCACCGGCTCGAGCTCCGGGTGAACGTCCATGGTGGTGCTCCTTCTTCCGTGCCGTGGAGGGGCGTCTCAGTGTCCCATTCCGAGGCCGCCGTCGACGGGGATCACCGCGCCGGCCACATAGGCCGCCTGCGGTCCGGCCAGCCACGTCACGGCGCCGGCCACTTCCCCGGCGGTGGCGCTGCGGCCCATGGGAATCCCCCGGACCTTCTCCCGGCGGGACTCCTCCGACAGGGCCGCGGTCATGTCCGTGTCGATCAGGCCCGGAGCCACCACGTTCGCCACGACGTTGCGCGCGCCGTACTCCCGGGTGAGGGAGCGGGCCAGGCCGACCAGACCGGCCTTGCTCGCGGCGTAGTTGGTCTGTCCGGCGCTGCCGTGCAGGCCGGCCACGGAGGACACCAGGATGATCCGCCCCTGGCGGGCCCGGAGCATCGGCGCGATGGCGCGCCGTGCGCAGCGCCAGGCCCCGGCGAGGTTGGTGTCCATCACCCGCAGGAACTGCTCCTCCTTCATCCTCATCAGCAGGCCGTCCGTGGTGATCCCGGCGTTGGCCACCAGGACGCCCACCGGGCCCAACTCCTGCTCCACCGCGGTGAATGCGGCGTCCACCGAGGCGGTGTCGGTGACGTCGCACTCCACGCCGAAGGTGCCCTCGGGGACGTCGGAGCCCCGGTGGGTGACGGCGACGCGGTCGCCCTGGGCGACGAAGGCCTCCGCGATCGCCGCGCCGATGCCGCGGTTGCCGCCGGTGACGAGCACGGTACGGGCCGGCTGTCCGGTCGAGTGGGTCATGGTGTCTATTTCCCGGGGGTTCTGGTGGTCAGCGGGTGGGTGAGAGCGCATCGGAGTCGGTGACGCTGCGGGACCAGTCGAAGTCGATGTCGTCGACGGCGTCCAGGCTCTCGACCAACTTGCGCAGCCCGGAGAAGTCCTGCACCAGACGCTTGCGTCCGCCGGCGTGCTGGATGTCGTCGAGCATCTCGTGGCCGCCGCGGATCCCCGTCTCGTCCATGATCCGGTGCCAGGCCTGGAAGTCGTTGCCGACGAACGCCTCCAGACCGGAGACCAGCGACGCGAGGAAGAAGCGCCGGTCGCCGTCGTCGAGTGCGTGGTGGACCTGCTCGGCCAGCACCGCGCTGATCGAGGCGTGGCAGTACTCGTCGCGGTTGTGGATGCGGACCGTGGCGCTGTTGACCGGCTGGATCTCCTTGTCGTCCGCTATCAGGTTCAGATACGCGTTGATGGATATCTCCGCCACGGTGGCGAAGGCGAGTGTGGTCAGCCGGCGCTGCCGTTCGTCCGCGCAGGAGGCGAGCCGGGCCTGGTGTTCCCGGACGACGAGCGGTTGGGGCAGCGCCGCGTCGGCGAACGCCTCCTTGCGCATGCGCCGGGTCACCGCGCTGGCGTTGAGGTGCATCAGGGTGTGGTACTGCTCGTCCACCATCGCCTGCGCCAGGCTGCGCTGCATCAACTCGCCGACCGGCTGCGGGAACGCGCCGTCCAGACCGAGCTGGAACGCGGGGTTGACGATCTGCCCCTCCAACAGCACCGTGGTGCGGTTGTAGGAGATCCACGCCCAGCTCAGCAGGCGGGAGCGGTCGTCGGGCGACAGCGCCCGGAACGTGGGGTGGTCCCGGAACGGGACGATCCGCTCCGGATAGTCGTCGCGCGAGAGCTCGAACAGGTCGACGAGGTTGGGCTCTTCGCGCTTCACCGCGGCCCTGCGGTGCCAGTTGCCCGCGAGCCGGGCGATGACGGCGTTCTCCGCCGGGTCGTCCGGGTCGTGTGCGGGGATCTCCGCAGGCTCGACACCGGTGGGCTCTTCGGGCTCCCGACTGCTCATCGTGATTCTCCTTGCACCTCGGACAACGGCTTCTCCGGTGCGGCGGGCACCGCCGCGGTCTGCCCCGCCGGGTCCTTCAGCCACAGGGCGACGACTCCGGCCAGCGCCGAGAGCACCGTGCAGACCAGGAACACCTCACGGAACGACCCGAGTCCCGGGCCGCCCAGCGCCGCCGTCAGCGCGGCGAAGGCTCCCGTGCCCAGGGCCGCGCCCACCTGACGGGACGTCATCGCCAGGCCCGAACCGGCCGCGAAGCGCTGCGGCGGGAGCGCACCCGCGGCCGCCGAGGACAGCGTGGTCATCACGGCGCCGATGCCCACGCCGCCGATCAGGTTGGCCGGCAACCACACCACGAAGTAGTCCGGTTGGGACCGCAGGGCCACCGCCCAGATTCCGCACTGCACGGCGACCATGAGCGTGCCGGCGACCACCACGGCCCGCTGGTGCTTCCGGGGCATCCGCCCGGCCAGCACCGACGCGGCCACCGACAGCACCGCGCCCGGTGTCAGGGCGAGTCCGGCCGAAAGGGGCGTGTAGTGCCAGATCTCGGTGGTGAACAACGGCGCTGCCAGCAGCCAGCAGTACATCGCGGCACCGAAGAGCACAAAGGTGGCGTTGGCCACCGCGAACTTGCGGGTGCGCAGCAGCGTGAGCTCCAGCGCCGGCACGCGGTGCCGCCGGGAGCGCAGGACCGCCAGCGCGAGCAGCAGGGCGCCGCCCAGGGTCGTCCCCAGGAACGCGGCGCTGCCCCAGCCCCAGTCGCTGCCCTTCGTCAGCCCCGCGACCAGGCCGCCGACGCCCAGCATGAGGGCCATCATGCCGATCAGGTCGGGGATGCCGCCGCGCTCGGTGCGCACCTTGGGCAGCACCCGCCAGGCCGTGACCAACAGGGCGGCGCCCAGCGGTACGTTCACCAGGAACACGCCGGACCAGTCGAAGCTGTGCACCAGGAATCCGCCCAACGGCGGCCCCACCGCGGCGGCCGCCGACGAGCTGGCGCCCCACAGGCCGATGGCCTTCGGCCGTTGCTGCGGCGGCCGGGAGGCCAGCAGCAGCCCGAGCGACGACGGGATCATGCCGGCCGCGAACAGCCCCTGAAGGGCGCAGAAGGCGATCAGCAGCTCGGCCGTCGGCGCGAGCGCGCACAGCAGCGAGGCGGCGGTGAACCCGGTCACCGACACCAGGAACAGGGTGCGCACACCGACGACGTCGGCCATTTTCCCGACCGGCGCCAGCGCGGCGGCGAAGACGACCGTGTATCCGCTCACGACCCAGGACAGCGAGGCCAGCGAGGAACCGGGGAAGGCCTTCGGCAGCTCGGGGA
This sequence comes from Streptomyces sp. NPDC048506, assembly GCF_040651315.1. Lineage (NCBI taxonomy): Bacteria > Bacillati > Actinomycetota > Actinomycetes > Kitasatosporales > Streptomycetaceae > Streptomyces > Streptomyces sp. NPDC048506. Next base: position 71,686 of record NZ_JBEZIX010000008.1, on the reverse strand, counting down.
AGGCGATGTAGACCACCGAGACGCCGAGGAAGGCGATGAAGGCGGCTCCGCACGACGTGAGCAGGGTGAGCCCGGGACGTGCGTACAGCGGACGGCCGGGCGGACCTGCCGTGGCCAACCTATCGGTCATGGACGGTACAACTCCTTGTGCTACGCGGATTCGGTGTGGAACCGGCAGACGGCTCCGCCGGTCCGCATGCATTCGCTGTTTTCGTCGCGGACGTCGACGCCGAGCCCTTCGAACCAGCCGCCGCGCATGTCGAGGCAGGGGCAGTCGTAGCCCTCCAGGGAGCGCGCGGCACGCAGCATCCGCAGGGCGAAGTGCTCGGTGATGACGGTCTGGACGCCCGGTCCCCCGTCGGGATCCGGCTCCGTGTGGGAGCGCATCATCCCTTCGTTGGTCATGATCCGCGTCATCTCCTCGATCACCGCCCGCAACGCGGTGGAGGAGCACACGTCGGGCGCCCCCTCCCGACTCGCGTACCACGAGCCGACCCGTCGGCCGACGAACCGGATCGCCTCCGCGTTGATCTCGTTGGCGACCTCCTGGCCGAAGCGCTTCTTGACGCCCTGGTACCAGCGGGCGTCGTGCAGCCACCAGAACTGGCGCAGGGCCAGGGTGAGTTCGTTCTCCAGCTCGTCGATCGACGTCCTGGGCGGCTTCTCGGCCTCCTGTGCCGTCATCGGCGCTCTCCTCCCGTCACCACGTCCTCGGGGGCGACCAGCAGTGCGGACGCCGCACCGTGCACGCCCTCGTCGGTCGAGAGCTCCACCAGGAGGAGCAGTGCCCGGTCCGCCTCGCCGTCCGTGAAGAGCAGGTCGGCGTACTCCAGCGCGGCCTCCTCCGGATCACCCTCCGGGCTGAAGGAGACCACCGGCCCCCGCAACTGCCACTGGGTGGTCACATGGCCGATCACCGAGTTGGGCACGGACTGGAAGAACAGCAGGGGCTGCACCAGTCGGCCGGCGTCCACCGCCGCGGCCACCGCACGGTCGGTGGTGAAGTCGCCGAGTCGGCTGACCAGCACCACGGCCGTACGGGCGCCCTGGTCCGCCGCCGCGCTCGGATCACCGTAGTGCCCGCGCAGACAGCGGTCCGCGACCTCCGCGACCAGCGGGCTGAACGACGACACCACGAAGCCGGGAAGCTTGCGCGGGCCCGCGGCCTCATCGCTCTCGGGTCCGGGCCAGGAGGCCCGCTCCCATATCCGTGTCCCGCTCATGTCGACACCTCGCTTCGCTCGCTCATACCGCCCCCAGGACCAGAGCGGTGTTGGCGCCGCCGAAGGCGGCGTTGAGGGACACCACGGTCGTGGGCTTCAGTCTGCGCGGCGCGTCCGTCACGAGGTCGAGCCGGCAGTCCGGATCCTGGCCGGTGTAGCCGGCGTTCACCGGCAGCAGTCCCTCCTGGAGGACGAGGACCGACACCGCGAACTCCACGAGCCCGGAGGCCTCCAGCGTGTGCCCGGTCAGGGACTTGGTGGAACTCACCGGCAGCCGCGACGCATGCGCCCCGAAGGCCCGGTGGATGGCCGCGGCCTCCGCGGAGTCGTTGTACGAGGTCCCCGTGCCGTGCGCGTTGAGGTAGTCGACCTCTTCGGGGGCGCGGTCCGCCCGGGCCAGCGCGGCGGTGAGGGCGCGGGCCATGCCGTGCCCCTCGGGGTGCGGCTGGCAGACGTGGTACGCGTCCCCCGCGCGGCCCCAGCCCAGCAGTCGGGCCAGCGGCAGGGCGCCGCGGCGCTCGGCCGCGGACGCCGACTCCAGGATCACCGCCGCCATCCCGTCACCGAGCAGCAGCCCCCGGCGGCCGGCGCTGAAGGAGCGCAGGGCGCCGTCGTCGGCGAGCGCCCGCCCCGCGTCGAACAGGGCGAAGACGTCCTGGTCGACGAGGTAGCCGGCGGCCACCGCCACGCGCTCCGCACGGCCGGACGCGATCAGTGCGGCCGCGTCGGCCAGCGCGGTGCTCGCGGCCACGCACGCGTTGGTGTAGGTGCGACGGGCGTCCCGCAGCCCGGCGCGGGCCGCGAGCGCGCTGCCGGTGGCGGCGGAGTGGCAGTCCGCCTGGGCCGTGAGCGGCTGCCGCGGCCAGGACGCGTCGCTGTGCCGCGCGGCCAGCAGCGGTGTCGCAGCGGCCGTTGCGGCGTCCAGACCCGCCTGGTCGATCGCCTGCGACAGCAGGTCGCCCAGCTCGTCCAACAGCACCGGGTCGCCCGGGAGGTGGGCGGCCCGCTTGGCGCGTCTGCGACTCACGTCGAACCGGGTCACATCGGCGAAGGCCGGCTCCCCGGCCGCCAGCGCCGCGCGCAGCGCGTCGGTTCCCCGCCCGAAGGCCGTCGTCACCGCCATACCGGTGACGACGACGGCGGCGCGCTCAGTGGTGGGCCGCGGGGTGGGCATCCGGTTCACCCCCCAGGACCGCCGCGAGGACGTCGAGCACGCTGTCGAGGGTCACCATCCGCGCCAGTTGGACGTCGTCGAGATCGAGCTCCACGTCGTAGCGCTCCTCCATCGTGTGGATGACCCAGGCCAGCTCCAGCGAGTCGACGCGGTCGGGGACGTCGCCCGGCGGTCGGTCGCCGTACGACGCGAGGATCTCGACCAGTTCGTCCTTGGTCGGCGGGGCCTGAGCGGTCACGCGGTCTGTCCCGTCACCGCCGGGCCCGCGGCGCGTTCGCCGACCACTGCGACGAACTCGCCGAAGGTGAGCTTGCCGATGCTCTCCAGCTCCTCGTCGTCGAACTGGACCTGGTAGCGCTGCTCGATGTGCATCGCGACCTCGGCGAGGGACAGCGACTCCAGCTCCAGTCCGCCGTCGCCGAGGGGTGTGCTGTCGGTGACTCCGCTCGTGTCGTAGTTCAGTCCGGCCAGTGTGCTCAGGACGAACTCGCCTATGGTGTCGCTCATTGAGGTCTCCCTGTCCGCGTGATGATTCGGAATGTCTTCTGCTGTGTCAGATGCTTGTGCGCGCACATCCCCGACGGCCCCGGACGACCGCCTCCTGGTCCTCCTGGCCCACACCGCCGAGCGGCATCCGGCCGGCGCTCCACTGCTGCGCGCCGCGGCCGGCGCCGTCCTCGGCGTGCCCGCGGACGAGGTCGTGGTGGGCCGGGAGCCCTCGGGCCGTCCGGTGCTCGGCGGTGCCGCCCGTGGGCTGCACGCGAGTGTCAGTCATGTGCCGGGCCTGTCCGCCGTGGCGATCGGCTCGCGCGGCCCGGTGGGGGTGGACGTGGAACGCCTCCGTGCGCTCCCGGCCGCCGCCCTGGCCCGGCGCTGGTTCGGCGCGGGCGAGGCCGGCTGGCTGGCCGGCCGTCCCGAGGCGGAACGGCCGGTCCAGTTCCTGCGGCTGTGGACGCAGAAGGAGGCGATCGGCAAGGTGCTGGGCACCGGGCTCTCGGACGGCGGCCTGCTCCGGCCGGTGCGGCTCGGCGCGCCAGCCGGGACCGTCCTGCACCCGGTGCCCGGCGTCCCACGCTTCTACATCGCGCTGCCCCCCGCTCCCGAAGGGTTCGTGCTGGCCGTCGCGGGCGGGCCGGAGGCCGCCGGGTCCCGCCTGGAGGTGCTCATGCTGCCGCCGCCCGCAGCACGGCCGGATCGCGGCGCGGCTTGCCCGTCGCGGTCCGGGGAAACTGGGGCAGCACGTACCAGCGGCTCGGAAGCTTGAAGTCGGCGAGCCGGTCCGCCAGCTCCTGCTTGATGCGGGCCAGGGGGACCTCGGGCGCCAGCGTCACATAGGCGTCGATCGCGTCCTGGTGCAGCACGACCGCCTCGGTGACGCCGGCGAGCCCGGTCAGAGTCTCCTCGACCTCGGTGAGGTCCACCTTCAGCCCGCGGATCGACACCTGGGAGTCGAGGCGACCGAGGACCGTCACCACGCCCGTCGCGGGGTCGATCTCACCGGCGTCGAGAGTGTGCAGCCAGCCGTCCGACCAGCGCTCCTGCGGGGTGTCGCCGAGATAGGGGGACCGGGGCAGGGCGACGAGCAGTTCGCCGTTCTCGACCCGGACCCGGACGCCGGGGACGGCACGGCCGACCGCCGGGTGGTGCGTCCCGGAGAGGTCCATGGTGATCATGCCGGTCTCGGTCATGCCGTAGCACTGGCTGAGCGGTACCGCGTAGCGCTCGGTGAACGCCCGCGCGACCTTCGTCGGTGTCCGCCCGCCCGCCGTCATCATCCGTACCAGAAGGGGCAGTTGGGGCGGCCGCTCGACCGAGGCGAGCAGCGCCACCTGGGCGGGGACGCCGAGCAGCGTGGTGGCCACCGGTGCGGCGGCGACCGTGGCGAGGATGCCGCGCACCGAGGTCCGCGCCGGCAGCACCACCCGTGCCCCGGAGTGCAGGCCGTGCAGCAGACCGCCGACCAGGCCCCAGGTGTGCGAGAGCGAACCGAGAATCACCAATTGCTCGCCGGATTGCGGCATTCCGTCGAGACGGGAATACCTCTCCAATTCCGTGACGAGGTCCTCGGCCGTCCTGCCGATCACTTTTGACGGGCCCGTCGAACCGGAACTCAGCTGGATCAGGACGTGGTCCGTGCGGGCCGGCTCGCCCGTGGGGCGCGCGGTGAATTCCGGGGTCACCTGGTGGAATCCCCGCATCGCGCTCGCGGATTCTCCCGTCGAGACCAGCAGTTGCGGATTGGTGTGGGCGACCGCCCGCTCCGTCTCCGCCCCGGTCAGCCGGTGGTCCAGGAGGACGAGCTGGGCGCCGAGCCGCCACGCGGCGAGCAGCAGCGCCACATACCCGAGCGAGGGCGGCAGTTGCAGCGCGACCGTGCCGCCGGCACGCAGACCCGCGTGTTCCAGCGCCTTCTGATGCTCCATCACCTGGGTGCGGAGCGCCTGCCGGTCGATCTCCTCGTCGAGCACGAGGCAGATGTCGTGTGCGGGTCCGTGCAACAGCACGTCGTCGACCCAGTCGGTGTGCGGCGTCCCGGAGCTCGCGGTCGCACCGGATCGTCCGGCCGCCTGCCCAGTGGTCATCGATGCTCCACAATTCTCAAGAGCTGAGTATGAACGCCGGTCCCCCCGGCTCAGCCTCGGTACCGCTTCAAACTAGCTCTCGGGACAGGGACATTCAACGGCGATCGGATGTCACCAAAGAGGTATGCCGACCACACGGTCCACTGGGATAGCGTGGCCACAACCCGAGGTTGCCAGCGCCGCAGGGCCCGCACGTCAAAGGGCCGGTGCTCCCTCGTTTTCTTTCCTGATTTTCCTGCACCTTGACGCCTGCTACGCAATTCGGCGCGGATCCGATGGCCTGGGGGGAAACACCGCATGCGCACGCTGATCGTGGACAACTACGATTCGTTCACCTACAACCTGGCGCACTATGTCGCCGAGGTGACGGGCGACGAACCGACGGTCGTGCAGAACGACGACCCGGCCTGGCGGCTGAAGCACGTGACGGAGTTCGACAACGTCATCATCTCGCCCGGCCCCGGTACCCCCGAGGTCGAGACCGACCTGGGCATCTGCGCGGACATCATCCGGCACGGTGAGGTCCCGCTGCTCGGCGTCTGCCTCGGGCACGAAGCCCTGGCGCACCTCCACGGCGGACGGGTCGGTCTCGCTCCCGAGGAGCGGCACGGCCGGTCGTCCGCGGTCCACCACATGGGCCAGGGGCTGTTCGCCGGCCTGCCCTCGCCCTTCGAGGTGGTGCGCTACCACTCACTCGCCGTCTCGGCGCTGAGCGACGACCTGGAGGCCACCGCTTGGGCCTCCGACGGCGTCCTGATGGGGCTGCGCCACCGGCACCGGCCGCAGTGGGGCGTGCAGTTCCACCCCGAGTCGATCTGCACCGAGCACGGGCACGAGCTGCTCGCGAACTTCTTCCGGATGGCGGAGCGGCACACCGGCGGACCGGGCCGCACCGCCCTGCCCGTGGTGGCGGACAAGCGCCGCGCCTCCGGCCCCGGGCCGGCCGGGCAACCGTCCCGGCGGCTGCGGGTGCACAGCGAGCAACTGCCCACCCGCTGGGACCCGGAGATCGTGTTCGACGCCCTGTTCCGCGGCACCGAGCACGCCTTCTGGCTGGACAGCAGCCGGCCCGACAGCGAGCTCGGCCGGATCTCCGTGCTCGGCGACGCCGGCGGCCCGCTGGCCCGGGTCGCCCTGGCCGACGTCCAGCAGTGCACCGTCACGGTGCGCGGGTCCGACGGCACGGACGTCGTGCACCACTCCCCGTTCCTGGACTGGCTCGACCAGGACCTGCGCAGTACCGAGACCGAACTGCCGGACCTCCCCTTCGACTTCGCCCTCGGCTGGGTCGGGTACCTCGGCTACGAGCTCAAGGCCGAGTGCGGTGCGGACGCCGCACACACCTCCCCCGACCCCGACGCCGCGCTGATCTTCGCCGACCGCGCGGTGGTCTTCGACCACGCCACCGCGACGACGCACCTCCTGGCCCTCGCCCCGGCGGACGACGCGGCCCCGGCCCGTGACTGGCTGACCGAGACCGCCGGGCGGCTGGCGGCACTGGCCGGCCAGGAGGCGGAGCGGGAGCACCTGCCCGTCGGCGTCGAGATCCCCGTCGAGCTGCGGCACTCCGCCGACCACTACCGCGCGCTCATCAGCGCCTGCCACGAGGCCATCCACGTGGGCGAGTCGTACGAGGTGTGCCTCACCAACATGATCGAGGCGAAGGGCGCGGTGGACCCCTGGGCCGGCTACCGCTACCTGCGCCGGACGAGTCCGACCCCGTTCTCCGCGCTGCTGCGCTTCGACCGCCTCTCGGTCCTGAGCACCTCGCCCGAGCGCTTCCTGCGCGTCGGCCGGGACGGTCTGGCCGAGTCCAAGCCGATCAAGGGCACCCGGCCGCGCGGCGCCACCCCGGAGGAGGACCGGCTCCTCGTCGCCGACCTGCGCGCGAGCGAGAAGGACCGCGCGGAGAACCTGATGATCGTCGACCTGGTCCGCAACGACCTGGCGCGCTGCGCGGAGGCCGGCTCGGTCGAGGTGCCCAAGATCTTCGACGTGGAGAGCTACGCCTCCGTCCACCAGCTCGTGAGCACCATCCGCGCCCGGCTGCGTCCGGACCGGACCGCCGTCGACTGCGTCCGTGCCGCCTTCCCCGGCGGCTCGATGACCGGTGCCCCCAAGATCCGCACCATGCAGATCATCGACCAGCTGGAGGAGGGGCCGCGCGGCGTCTACTCCGGTGCCATCGGCTACTTCTCGCTCTCCGGGGCCGCGGACCTGAGCATCGCCATCCGCACCACCGTGATCACCGCCGACCAGGTGCGGTACGGCGTCGGCGGCGCGATCACCGCGCTGTCCGATCCGGCGGAGGAGTTCGAGGAGACCGCGGTGAAGGCGACCCCGCTGCTGGGGCTGCTCGGCACCACGTTCCCGGGCCGATTGACCAAGGACCGGGCCGCCCAGTGAACACCGCGACCGAGGCGCCGGGCCCAGCGCCCCTGCTGCTGGCCGCCGACTCGTGGCTGGTGGAGGACGGCCGGGCCCGGGAACTGACCCGGCACCGGGACCGCTTCACCTCGTCCGTGGTCGCGGCGGGGGGCCCACCTCCGGACGCCGTGCACGCCTTCTGGGAGCGGGAGCTGCGACGGGTGCCCGCTGCGGGCGACTTCTTCCCCCGGGTGGAACTCACCCAGGAGGGCACCCGCGCCCCCCGGCTGGGGCTCCGGGTGCGCCCCGCGCCCGCCCGGACCACCGAGGTGCGGGTCTGGGTCCCGGGGCGTCCGGACCCGCGCAGCGTGCCCCACCGCAAGGGCCCCGATCTGGACCTCCTGGGCGCGCTGCGCGCCGAGGCCGTCGCGGCCGGCGCGACCGAAGCCCTGCTGACCACCCCGGACGGCCAGTTGCTCGAAGGGGCGACCTCCAGCCTGCTGTGGTGGGAGGACGACACCCTGTGCACGGTGGATCCGTCCCTGCCCACCCTGCCCGGGGTGACCCGGGACTGGGCGCTGCACCGGGCGGCGGCCCTCGGCGTCCCGGTCCGGCGGCGGCGGTGCCGGCTGCCGGACCTGACGGGGCTGGAGGTGTGGTGCGTCAACGCGCTGCACGGCATCCGGCCGGTGACCGCCTGGGTGGGCGCCGACGCCCGGTACGCCCCCGGGCCGGCGCCCCGGTCCGGTCCGTGGCGGGCCGCCTGGGCCGCCGCCGCACAACCCCTCCCCCACACCCTCGATCGGGGCAACTGATGGCGACGGAGCGTCCGTCGGCGGGCCATGTCCACCCGCCGACGGAGATCTACGAGGTCAGTCGGGCGAAGATCCGCGAATTCGCCGAAGCCGTGGGCGCGGACAGCCCTGCACACGTCGACCCGGCCGCCGCGAGGGCGCTGGGCCACCCCGAGGTGATCGCCCCTGCCACGTTCCCCTTCCTGGTCGTGCACCGCGCGAGCAGCCGGGTGCTGAGCGGCCCGGAGTGGGGACTGGCGGACGCCTCCTTGGTCCACACCGCCCAACGGATCGTGCCGAGCCGGCCGGTGCGCGCCGGCGACCGGCTCGCGGTGACCCTCCATGTCGAGTCCGTCCGACGCCTGGCGGGCCGGGACGTGGTGCAGATGCGGGGCGAGGTGCGGACGGATGACGGGGAGCACGTCGTGGACACCTTCATGACGTTCACGGCCGGCGGCCCGAACGAGAGGAAGACCGGCTGATGACCGCCCGCATCGACTACGACGCCGTTCCCGAGGGCACCGCCCTCCCCCCGCTGACCGTCCCCGTCACCAGAGCCGACCTGGTCCGGTACGCCGGTGCCTCCGGCGACTTCAACCCCCTGCACTTCAGCGACCGTTCGGCACGGCAGGCGGGATTTCCCTCGGCCATCGCGCACGGCATGCTGACCATGGCTCTCGCCGGGCGGTTGGTCGCCGAGTGGAGCGGCGACCCGGCCGCGGTGTGCGACCTCGCCGTGCGCTTCGCCCGGCCGGTACCGGTCCCCGACGACGGCGTCGGGGCCCGCCTCGACATCCGTGGCACGGTGACCGCGAAGCTCGCGGACCGCAGGGTCCGGGTCGCCCTCGACGTCCTCTGCGACGGGGTGAAGGTGCTGGGTTCGGCCCAAGCGGTCGTCCAGCTCAACTGACCATCCGGCAGCCGCCGTTCACCAGGTGGCTCGCCGCCCGGACCGGGCTCCGGCACCACGCGTGCGACCGTGCCCGCTGCCGGGGCCACCCGACCGACATCCGCGCCCCCGCGCCGTCATGCCCGCGCCGGGACGCCTCACCACACCGCCGCCCTCGGGCGCCGGCGAGGAGGTTCCGGCCCCGGTGGCCCTGCCCCGAGCCGGCCGGCGCCGTCCGCCTGCCCGGGGCCGGCGCCGGACGACGTCCGCCGCGTCCGGTGCCGCTTGCGCCCACCTACCACTCACGGGAGACACCGATGGACGACACGCTTCTGGGAATACGTCGGAAACCAGCCCTGCAACAGCCGGTCTGGGAGAACCACGAACAGGTGGAGCGGGTGCGGCGGGAGCTCGCCGCGCGGCCTCCGCTGGTGGGCGAGGACCAGGTGCGCGCGCTGCGCGCCGCCTTGGCCGAGGTCGCGCTCGGCCGTGCACAGCTCGTCCAGGCCGGTGACTGCGCCGAGGATCCGGAGGAGAGCACCGCCCGGGACGTGCAGCGCAAGGCCGCCCTGTTGGATCTGCTCGCCGGCACGATGAAGATGACCGCACAGCGGCCCGTCGTCCGGGTCGGGCGGCTGGCCGGACAGTTCGCCAAGCCGCGGTCGCGGCCCACCGAAACCGTGGACGGCGTGGAACTTCCGGTCTACCGGGGCCACATGGTCAACGGCCCGGAGGCCGACGCGGTCTCCCGCCGGCCGGATCCGCTGCGGATGCTGACCGGTTACATGGCCGCCAACGAGATCATGGGACACCTGGGCTGGCGGCGGCCCGCGGCCGCGGTGCCCGAGGCCCCCGTGTGGACCAGCCACGAGGCGCTGCTCCTGGACTACGAGCTGCCGCAGATCCGGGTGTGCGAAGACGGCGGCCTGCTGCTGGCCTCCACCCACTTCCCCTGGATCGGCGAACGCACCCGCCAGGTGGACGGTGCGCACGTCGCCCTGCTCTCCGAGGTCGTCAACCCCGTCGCCTGCAAGGTGGGTCCCGGGATGGAGGTGGACGAACTGCTGGCGCTGTGCGAGGTCCTCGACCCGCACCGGGAGCCGGGCCGGCTGACCCTGATCGCCCGGATGGGCGCCGAGGCCGTCGCGGACCGGCTGCCGCAGCTGGCGAAGGCCGTCCTGCACGCCGGCCACCCCGTGATCTGGCTCAGCGACCCGATGCACGGCAACACCGTGTCCGCCCCCTGCGGCCTCAAGACGCGCTTCGTCGACACCGTCGTCCAGGAGGTGCGGGCGTTCCGGTTCGCGGTGGAGTCCGTGGGCGGTGTCGCGGGCGGGCTCCACCTGGAGGCGACCCCCGATGAGGTCACGGAGTGTGTGGCGGACCGGTCCGAGGCGGGCCGGGTCGACGAGGCGTACACGAGCCTGTGCGATCCGCGTCTGAACCCCGCACAGGCCGTCTCCGTCGTCGCGGCCTGGCAGGACTGACCCTGCCTGCGTGCCCCGCGCGCACCGCCGGACGACGCCGAGGAAGGACGGCTTCCCCCGCACGGAATCCGCTCGGCGCCGCTCCGGCGGACGCGCGTCGGCGTCCCGGAAATGTTCCGGCGGCCGGGGGCGTTGAGCACGTCATGACGCACGGTCCGACACCCCGCACCCTGTCCGACGAAGCCCTCTCCGACCTGCTCGGCGGGCAACAGTTCGGCACCCTGGCCACCGTGAAGCGCAGCGGCCACCCCCATCTGACCACCATGCTCTACAGCTGGGATCCCGAGGCCCGCGTCGTGCGGCTCTCGACGACGGCCGACCGCATCAAGGTCGCGCACATACGCCGCAACCCGCGTGCGGCGCTGCATGTGCAGGGCGGCGACGTGTGGTCGTTCGCCGTCGCCGAGGGCGCGGCCGAGGTCTCCGGGACCACGACGGCGCCGGGCGACGCGGTGGGGCGGGAGCTGCTCGCGATGATCCCGGAGGCCGCGCGGCCGGAGGACGAGGGCGCGTTCCTGGAGCAGTTGGTCGCCGAGCGCCGGGTGGTGATCCGGTTGCCGGTGGACCGGCTGTACGGAACGGCGCTCGACGTCAACGGCTAGGACTTGTCCGGGCGATCGTGTCGGCATCTGTCCGCCGGTCGAGGCTCAGGTCGCCTGTTGACCCTGCTCGGTGAGCATCTTGAGCATGGCCTGGGCTGTGTTGTTCTCGGAGTCGATTCCGTGGACCACCTCGGTGCCGTCAAAGGTGACGGGCTCGGTGTTGCGGGCGAACATGACCTGTTCGTACTCGGTCAGCGCGGCCTCGATGTCATCGGCATACGCGGCGAGGGTCTTGCCGAGTTCGGCACCGTCGAGCATGGCCAGGTTGGCGCCTTCGCCGTTCGGGGCTGCGAGGTGGGCGGCGTCACCGAGCAGGGTCACCCCCGGCACCCGGTCCCACCGGTGCTCGGCCGGCAAAGCGTGGTGAGGGCGCAGAACAGGCGTGATATCGGCGTCCGTGATCAGCGCGGTGAGCTCCGGCGCCCAGCCGTCGAACTCCCGCGCGATCCGCGCGGCCGCCGCGGAGGCATCGGTGAAATCGATGGCGGCGAACCAGTCCTGCGGCTTGGACAATGCCACGTAGGCGTGCAGGGTGTCACCGTTCTCCCGGTGCGCGAAGATCTCCTTGCCCGGCGAGGGCGCGATCATCGACCCGCCGCCAACCACCTTCGCGGAGCCGGTGTGCCGGGTGTCCGCGTCGAACAGGTAGGTCTCGACGAACGACGTGCCGACGTACTCGGGTGTGGCGTCGGAGAGCAGCGGCCGGACCCGCGACCACGCGCCGTCCGCGCCGACCAGCAGGCCGGTGAGAACGGTGCTGCCGTCGGCGAACGTCACCTCATGACGGCCCTCGCCGAGGGAACGGGTACCGCTGACCTTGTGCCCCCACCGCACGGTGTCGGCCGGGAGCGAGTCGAGCAGGATCCGTCGCAGCTCCCCGCGCTGCACCTCGGGGCGTCCGCCCGTGCCGTCGTCGGCCATCTCGTGCAGGACGGTCCCGTCCTGCTCGACGAGCCGCATCGTCTGACGGCCCTCGATGACGATGGCGTGGAACTCGTCCATCAGGCCGGCCGCCTTGAGGGCGAGCTGCCCGTTGTCGTCGTGGATGTCGAGCATCCCGCCCTGCGCGCGGGCCGTCGGGGAGGACTCGGCCTCGTAGACCGTGACCGGGATTCCGTGGACGTGCAGGACGCGGGCCAGCGTGAGTCCGCCGAGTCCGGCACCGATGATCGTGACGGAGGTGTGCATGGTGGCTCCTCGGGGTCGGGGCCGCCCAGTGATCTCCGGCGGCCGTCTCCGGAAAGGTGCCGGGCCCCGCCGACAAGCCGTCGACATCGGACCGACAGCCCCGACAGATGACCGATGCCCACCCCACCCACCACATCACCTCCCCGCGCCACCCCTCCAAGATTTTTCAGGATGGTTCGGACAGATGGGAACTCCCGTGGATGTTCCTGGCGTTGAGGAGTACAGAGCTGCTGCCGGGAACGGCCGGCAGCACGGGGGAAGCGACACGGGGGTCGCATCGTGACCGAGACCGAAATCGAGCCTGCCTGGAGAGTGACGGCCGAGGGCGCCGAGCAAGGGCAGAGGCGGAGAGCCGAGGCAGGGGGGAGACAGGAGACCTCTGCCGGGGAGAAACAGGACGCCGCGGCCGAGCTGACACCGTTCGTCGACGCGCTGCGCGTTCCGCCCATGCTGCGGCCCGGCCGTAAGGAAGCCAGGCGCGGTATCGACATCGAGCTGAAGACCACCTGGGTACGGCTGCACAGCCAGCTCCCACCGACCAAGGTATGGACGTACGAGGGCCACTTTCCGGGCCCGACCATCGAGGTGCGGCGGGGCGAGCGGTTACGTGTCGCGTGGGTCAACCGCCTCACCGGCAACCATCCGGTGACCGCGGCCGAGGCGAGCGCCGTGCCGGGGGCACCGCTCCCCCTCGACGTACCCGGCAGGAACGGTGCCACCCTCGTCGAGGGTGTGGACCGCCTGCCGGCCTGGACGGTGACGCATCTGCACGGCGCGGTGACCGGCGGCGGCAACGACGGCTGGTCGGAGAACGCCGTCGCGCACGGCGACGCGCAGCTGTCGGAGTACCCCAACGACCACCGTGCGACAGCCTGGTGGTACCACGACCACGCCATGGACATCACCCGGTGGAACGTCTTCGCGGGGCTCGCCGGGATGTACCTCATCCGGGACGAGGAGGAGGACGCTCTCCGACTTCCTTCCGGAAAGCACGAGATCCCGCTCATCATCCAGGACCGCAACCTCGACACCGACGAGGACGGCCGACTGACGGGCCGCCTGCTGCACAAAACCCTGATCGTCGCCAAGAACCAGCAGGGCAAGAACGTCACCATCCCGTTCTCCGGCCCGTACACCCTCGTCAACGGCACGATCTGGCCGTACGCGGACGTCGAAGCGCGCTGGTACCGCTTCCGCCTGCTCAACGCCGCCAACGCCCGCACCTTCACCCTCCGACTGGTCGACGACGAGACCGGGGCACCGGTCACCGGAGCGGTGTACCAGATCGGTTCGGACGGCGGACTGCTGCCGCGGCCGCTCCCGGTGGACGGCACCCTGTCGGTCGCACCGGCGGAGCGGATGGATCTGCTGATCGACTTCGGCGCGCTGGCCGGCCGTACGCTCCGGCTGGTCAACGACGCGCCAGGGGTGCGGTATCCGCAGGTGATGCAGTTCCGGGTGGGGGCGGCCAGGGCTGCCGACCCGTTCGTGCTGCCGGCCGTGCTCTCCTCGTCCTTCCGGCGGCTGACCCATGACACGGTGCCCAAGCACCAACACCGGCTGATCGCCCTCACCCCGCCCGGCCCGATCGGCAACGGTCATCCGGAGCTGTGGGAGATGCATGAGGTCGATCCCGGCGCGGCCCCGGTTCCCGGAGAGGGGATCATCCAGATCAGAGGCGCGGACGGGACGGTGCGCACCTATCAGCGCGGTGGCCGGATGTTCGACGATGCGCTGGGCTTCATGGTCCGCCACGGCGACTGGGAGCAGTGGAGCTTTCTGAACCTCGGCGGTGCCGGCACGCACCCGATGCACATCCACCTCATCGACTTCCAGGTCCTGAGCCGCGACATCTACCCGGCAGATCCGCAGAGCCCCTTCGACAAGGAACTCGGGGGCACCCGGGCGCCGCTGGAGTACGGGGGCGTGGCGCCGACAGCCCCCGGAGACCAGGGCTGGAAGGACGTCATACAGGTCCCGCCGGGCCAGATGGTGAATGTGATCGGCCAATTCCACGGTGCACGAGGCCGGTTCATGTACCACTGCCATCTGCTGGAGCACGAGGACATGGGGATGATGCGCCCCTTCGTCGTCATGCCCCGGGAGGTACTGGCGTTCCACCACCATCAGCCGGGCGCGGACCACGGTCACGATCACGGCCATCAACCGGGCGACGGTCAGGGGCACGATCACGGCACTCACTGAGACGCCATAGCCGGACCGCGGTCAGCACGAACACTGCCGGGCCGGCGATCAGACAGCTGCCGGAGAGCAGCATCTGAACGCCGGTCGGCGGCAGTTCCCCATGGTCTGGCGTGGTCCCCTTTGATCAATAGCTCAAACGCTGGCTAGAGTCCGGCGTATGCGGCCAGACCCCGGTTCCACCGACGTGACGCTGCGCGCGACGGCCGATCTGCTCGGCGACTTCGTCCAGCAGGCCATGGCCCACCCGGTGGGCAGGATCGAGCGCTGGTTCACCGAAATCCGGGGCAGCTACGAGGCTGTGCTGGCCGATGACCCGCACAATGCCACCGCCGCGGTCGGGCTGACCGTCCTGGCCGGCGCGAAGCTGCTGGCTTACGTACACCATGGGCCCGGCCACCGGCCTCGGAGCCCCTATCTGCGCGGAACTGGATGGCCGCTGGGCCTGGAGGAGCTGCCGTTGCCCCTGGCAGAGGACGATTCGACCGGCCGCGAGCTGGCCGGGGACGCTGTCCGGGCCGCCCGGCGTGCGCTGGCCCTCGATCCGTCCGACAACCTGGTGGCGTTCTTCCTCGGCCATGCCCTGTGCTACCTGGGGGACGCGGCGTCGGCCCGTGTCGCCTGGCGCGAGGCACTCCGAGTGGATCCCACCGACCATGTGGTGGCGGAGCTGTTGGCCGTTCTGCGTGACCGGCCAACCGAACCGACCGAATCGGCGGATGTCTGCCGGTGCCCCGGCGGGTTCCTCCTCTTCCGTCACCGCACCCGGGTCTCCCACAGTGGAGAGCAGGCAGAAGCATGCTGGCTCTTCAACGACCCGGCAGACATACGTCAGGTCGTCGACGGATGGATCGAGGAACACCCCTGGTCGGAGTACTTCGAGGAGGAGCTCCTCGAAGAGGACGCTGAGGACGACTGGGACCCGAAGTCACCGTCCTTCGATCCGCTGCCCGACGATGACCTTCGTGTGGAGATCCACGCCCCGGGTGAACCGATCGTGGTGCGGCACGTGTATCGGGGGCTTCGCCGGACACCGGAGCACACCGTCCACCTGGACTGGGCAGCGGTTCCGCTGCCGGACCGGCTTCCCACACCCTTGCCGACCGGACATCCCGTCCGCTTCGGCGGGCGCTGGTACCCCTTCGGGGAGAGCTTCCACGACCTCTGACAGCCGCTGTGACGCCTTGATCAACACTTCACACGCCGCCTGGATGCCCGGCGGCCGAGCGGTCGGCCTAGCATGGAGGGATGAACGAGGCCGTCGTGGTCGGTCCGCTGCCGGACGACGGCGGGTTCCCGGCCCGGGTCGCGCCGGGCTGTGGCGAGTTCGCCGAGTTGGACGCGCAGGTGGCACGCTGCCGGGCCTGTCCGCGGCTGGTGGCCTGGCGGGAACACGTCGGCGCCCATCCGCGTGCGGCGTTCCGCGACTGGGAGTACTGGGCGCGGCCGGTCCCGGGGTTCGGGCCGTCGGACGCGGCGCTCGCCATCGTCGGGCTGGCGCCGGCCGCGCACGGCGGCAACCGGACCGGGCGGATGTTCACCGGGGACGCATCGGGTGACGCCCTGTTCGCCGCGCTCCATGCGGTGGGCCTCGCCTCCCGGCCGACCGCGACCCACCGGGGGGACGGACTGGAGCTGTACGGGGTGCGGATCACCGCACCGGTGCACTGTGCTCCGCCGGACAACAAGCCGACGCCCGCCGAGCGGCGCACCTGCCGGCCGTGGCTGGCCGCGGAGTTGGCGCTGCTCGACCCCGGGCTGCGGGCGGTCGTGGCGCTGGGCTCCTTCGGCTGGCAGGCGCTGCTGCCGGTGCTCGGCGACGCCGGCTGGCCGCTTCCCCGACCCCGCCCGGCGTTCGGTCACGGCGTGGAACTGACCCTCCCCGCCACCGGTGGGCGCCGGGAGCTGCACGTCCTGGGCTGCTACCACCCCAGCCAGCGCAACATGTTCACCGGCCGGCTCACCCCCGAGATGCTGGTGGACCTGCTCACCCGCGCGGCCGGCCGCGCGGGGCTGGTCGCCGGCTGAGCCCGCCGCCCTCACCGTGCGCCGTACACCGGCAGCGGTGGCTCCGCCTTCGTGAGCAGCCTGCGGGCCGCCTCGCCCGCCTCGGCCGGGGTCCAGCGGCCGCCCTTGTCCGCGGTGGGGCCGGGGCGCCAGCCCTGCATGACGGTGATCCGGCCGGCTTCGGCCTCGAAGACCCGGCCGGTGACGCCGTCGCTGGCGGCGGAGGAGAGCCAGACCACCAGGGGTGAGACGTTCGCGGGGGCCATGGCGTCGAACGCCCCGTCGGTGGGGGCCGCCATGGTCTCGGCGAAGGTCTGCTCGGTCATCCGGGTGCGGGCCGCGGGGGCGATGGCGTTGACCTGCACCCCGTAGCGGGCCAGTTCGGCGGCGGCGACGAGGGTGAGGCCGAGGATGCCGGCCTTGGCGGCGGCGTAGTTGCCCTGGCCGACGCTGCCGAGCAGCCCGGCGCCCGAACTGGTGTTGATCACCCGGGCGTTGGGCGTGCGGCCGGCCTTGGCCTCGGCCCGCCAGTGCGCGGCGGCGTGCCGCAACGGCAGGAAGTGGCCTTTGAGGTGCACCCCGATGACCGCGTCCCAGTCGTCCTCGTCGAGGTTGACCAGCATCCGGTCGCGCAGGAACCCGGCGTTGTTGACGAGGGTGTCGAGGCGGCCGTAGGCGTCCAGGGCGGTGGCGAGGAGGGAGGCGGCGCCGTCGGTGGTGGTGATGTCTCCGGTGTGCGGGACGGCCTGGCCGCCGAGCGCGCGGATCTCGTCGACGACCTGGTGGGCGGGGCCCGGCGAGGCGCCGGCGCCGACCGCGGAGGCGCCCAGGTCGTTGACGACGACCCGGGCGCCTTCGGCGACGAGGGCCAGCGCGTGGGCGCGGCCGAGGCCTCGGCCGGCTCCGGTGACGGCGGCGACGCGGCCTGCGCAGATTCCCGGCATGTCAGGTCCCTTCGGTGGTGGGGGCATCGGAAGCGGTCGTGCCGTGGTTGACGGTGGCGGCGTCGAGGAACGCGGGCCGTTCTCCGCCGCCGTGCACCAGCAGGCTCGCCCCGCTGATGTACCGGGCGCGGTCCGAGGCGAGGAACACGGCCGCCTCGCCGACCTCGGCCGGTTCGGCCAGCCGGCCGAGCGGCACGGTGCGGCCGACCGCGGCGACGCCCTCCTCGTCCCCGTAGTGCAGCGCGGACCGTTCGGTGCGGACCATGCCGAGGACGAGCGTGTTCACCCGTACCTCGGGCGCCCACTCCACCGCCATGGAGCGCGCCAGGTTCTCCAGACCGGCCTTCGCCGCGCCGTAGGCCGCCGATCCGGGTGACGGACGGGTGCCACTGACGCTGCCGATCATGACCACCGCGCCCCGTGCGGCGCGGAGGTGCGGGTGCGCGGCGAGCGTGGCGGTGAGCGGCGCGGTGAGGTTGAGGTCGATGACCCGGGCGTGCCGTGCGGCGTCCACCTCGCCCAGGAGCCGGTGGGGCGTGCCGCCCGCGTTGTTGACCAGGACGTCGAGGCGCCCGTACGCGGCGGCCAGCTCGGCGAAGAAGGCCGGTACGGCGGCCGGGTCGCGGAGGTCCAGCGGCCTGAACTCGGCCTGTCTGCCGTGGACTTCGAGGCGGGTGTCGGGTGGCCGGCGGGCGCAGACCACGACGTGGGCGCCCGCCGCCAGGAACGACCGTGCGATGCCCGCGCCGACGCCCCGGGTTCCGCCCGTGACGACCGCGACCCTCCCGTCGAACTCCATCCGGTGCTACCTTCCTCGCCTAACAAACGTTTGGTGGAAAGGTAGCTGATCGGCTCATGGGTGTCTCCACCTCCCGCCCCGAGAAGGGCATCTCCGTCCTCACCGTCGACTTCCCACCGGTCAACGCCCTGCCGGTGCAGGGCTGGTACGAGCTCGCCGACGCGGTACGGGCCGCCGGCCGCGACCCGGAGGTGCGCTGTGTGGTGCTGGGCGCCGCCGGGCGCGGTTTCAACGCGGGCGTGGACATCAAGGAGATACAGCGGGACACCGGACACGACGCGCTGCTCGGCGCCAACCGAGGCTGCGCCGAGGCGTTCGCCGCGGTCTACGAGTGCGAGGTGCCGGTCGTCGCGGCGGTCGGCGGGTTCTGCCTGGGCGGTGGCATCGGCCTGGCCGGCAACGCCGACGCCATCGTCGCCTCCGACGACGCCACCTTCGGCCTGCCGGAGCTGGACCGGGGCGCGCTGGGCGCGGCCACCCACCTCGCCCGGCTGGTGCCGCAGCACCTGATGCGGGCGCTGTACTACACCTCGCGCACCGCCACGGCCGCCGAACTACAGGCGCACGGCTCGGTGTGGCGGGTGGTGCCGCGCGCCGAACTCCACGACTGCGCAATGGAGTTGGCGCGCGAGATCGCCGCGAAGGACGGCACCCTGCTCCGGCTGGCGAAGGCCGCGATCAACGGCATCGACCCGGTCGACGTACGCCGCAGCTACCGCTTCGAGCAGGGCTTCACCTTCGAGGCCAACCTGAGCGGGGTGGCCGACCGGGTGCGCGGCGCCTTCGGCCGCGAGCACACCGGCGCCACGGAGGAAGGGGTGGTCGGGCCGTGACCGACAAGACGATGACACCGGAGGACGTCGTCGCCCGCCTCCGCAGCGGGATGACGCTCGGCATCGGCGGCTGGGGCTCCCGGCGCAAGCCGATGGCGCTGGTGCGCGCGCTGCTGCGCTCCGACGTCACCGATCTGACCGTGGTCTCCTGCGGCGGCCCGGACGTGGGCCTGCTCGCCGCCGCCGGCAGGATCCGCAAGCTGGTCGCGCCGTTCGCGACGCTCGACTCGATCCCGCTGGAGCCACACTTCCGCGCGGCCCGCCAGGCGGGCTCCTTCACACTGATGGAGATCGACGAGGCGATGTTCATGTGGGGCCTGCACGCGGCCGCCAACCGGCTCCCGTTCCTGCCGGTCCGCGCGGGCCTGGGCTCCGACGTCATGCGGGTCAACCCCGCGCTGCGCACGGTCACGTCGCCGTACGCCGACGGCGAGACCCTGGTCGCGGTTCCCGCACTGCGCATGGACGCGGCCCTGATCCACCTCAACCGCGCCGACCGGCTCGGCAACGGCCAGTACCTGGGCCCCGATCCGTACTTCGACGACCTGTTCTGCGAGGCCGCAGAGAGCGCCTACCTCTCCTGCGAGCGGCTCGTCGACACCGCCGGCTTCGCGGCCGCACCTCCGCAGACCCTGCTGGTCAAACGGCACGTGGTCACCGGGGTCGTGGAGACCCCGAACGGCGCCCACTTCACCTCCTGCGTGCCCGACCACGGCCGCGACGAGCCCTTCCAGAAGCTGTACGCGACCACGCCCTGGCCGCAGTTCGCGGAGCGCTTCCTGTCGGGGGCCGACGAGAAGTCCTACCAGTCCGCCGTCCAGGCCTGGCGCGAGGAGACCCGATGACCAGCCGCGCCGAGTACTGCGTGGTCGCCTGTGCCGACGCCTGGCGCGACGACGGGGAGGTGCTCGCCAGCCCCATGGGCCTGATCCCCTCAGTCGGCGCCCGGCTCGCCAAGCTCACCTTCGCGCCGGACCTGCTGTTGACCGACGGCGAGGCCCTGCTGATCGGGCTCGACGGAACGCCGGAGGGCTGGCTGCCGTACCGCAAGCACCTGGCCATGGTGACCGGGGGCCGGCGGCACGTGATGATGGGCGCCAGTCAGATCGACCGGTTCGGGAACCAGAACATCTCCTGCATCGGCGACTGGGAACGACCGACCCGCCAGCTCCTCGGGGTGCGCGGCGCACCCGTCAACACCCTCAACAATCCGGTGAGTTACTGGGTCCCGAAGCACTCCACCCGGGTCTTCGTGGCGAAGGTCGACATGATCTGCGGTGTCGGTTACGACAGCGCGGCCGCCGCCGGGCCGTCCGCGACACGGTTCCACCGCATCCCGCGGGTGGTCAGCAACCTGGGCGTCTTCGACTTCGCCACGCCGGACCGCTCGATGCGGCTGGCCTCGCTGCACCCGGGGGTCACCCTCGACGAGGTCAGGGCGGCGACGGGCTTCGCGCTGACGGTCCCGGACGACGTGCCGTGCACCCGGGAGCCCACTCCCGACGAACTCCGGCTCATCCGGGAGGTCGTCGACCCGGAGGGCCGGCGGGAACGCGAGGTGACGGGCTGATGGAGACGTCGCTCACCACGCTCGTCGGGGTGCGGCACCCGCTCGTGCAGACCGGTATGGGGTGGGTCGCGGGCCCCCGGCTGGTCTCGGCCGCGGCGAACGCGGGCGCACTGGGCATCCTCGCGTCGGCCACCATGACCGTCGACCAGCTGCGCGCGGCGGTCCGCGAGGTGGCCTCCCGTACGGATGCGCCGTTCGGCGTCAACCTGCGGGCGGACGCCGGCGATGCGGCCGAGCGGGTGCGTGTCCTCGTGGACGAGGGCGTACGGGTCGCCTCCTTCGCGCTGGCCCCCTCCCGCGAGCTGATCGCCCGGCTCAAGGACGCCGGCGTGGTCGTCATCCCCTCCATCGGCGCCCGCCGGCACGCCGAGAAGGTCGCCGCCTGGGGCGCCGACGCGGTCGTGGTGCAGGGCGGTGAGGGCGGCGGCCACACCGGCAGCGTCGCCACGACCGTGCTGCTCCCCCAGGTCGTCGACGCGGTCGACATCCCGGTGATCGCCGCGGGTGGCTTCTTCGACGGCCGGGGCCTGGTCGCCGCCCTGGCGTACGGGGCGGCCGGCATCGCCATGGGCACCCGCTTCCTGCTGACGTCGGACAGCACGGTGCCGAAGGCCGTCCAGGCGCGCTATCTGGCGGCCGCCGTCAACGACATCACCGTGACCACGAAGGTGGACGGAATGCCGCACCGGATGGTGCGCAGTGACCTGGTGGCGGCCCTGGAACGGTCCGGGCGCGCCGCGGCACTGCTGCGCGCCGTCCGCCATGCCGCGGCGTTCAGGAAGCTGTCCGGGCTGAGCTGGGCACAACTGGTCCGCGACGGCGCGGCGATGAAGCACGGCAGGGAGCTGACGTGGAGTCAGGTGCTGCTCGCGGCCACCACCCCGATGCTGCTGAAGGCGGCGATGGTGGACGGCCGCACCGACCTCGGTGTGATGGCGGCCGGCCAGGTCGCCGGCCTGATCGAGGACCTGCCGTCCTGCGCGGAGCTGGTCGACCGGATCATGGCCGAGGCCCACCGGACGCTCGGCGCGCTACCGCAGTGAGCTGACCGCCCCTTTGGTGCCGTCACCGGCGAGCCCGCTGCGTCCCAGGGCTCGGGTCATGGCCGGCAGGTCCCAGTGGGTGTCGCCGGAGTCGGCGACCATCGACGCCAGCATCTCGGGCGTCAACTCGTAGGCCTCGGCCCGGTCCAGCAGCAACGCGGCGCCGTGGCCGGTGCCGTAGTCGTTGCCGTCCAGCATCTCCAGGGCCTCGGCCCTGACCGCGAAGCGGCTGATCCCGCAGTCCAGACCGTCGTCGTCCAGGTCGTCCGGGTACGGGGCACGGGCCCAGGCCCCGTCCTCGCACCAGTAGACGCAGCCCAGTTCGTACCCTTGGAGCCGGTCGCGCAGCTCTTCGTAGGGGAGCCACTTCGGGGCCCCCGCCAGCATGTCGACGGCCGGTTCGTGCCACTTGACGTCGCTGGACTCGTCCTCGCCGAACAGCACGAACCGGCCCGGCGCCATGCGGGCGAACGTCCACCACGTGCACCCGGCGTCGTCGAGGTGCAGCCCCTCGTCGTCCATCCAGGTCCCCGTGCGGTAGCCGCCGCGCCCCTCCTCCTCGGTGGCGGCGTGCAGGACGGCCCCCAGGGCCCACCGGGCCCACAGGACCTCCGCGGGCGGCAGGTCGCCCGGCAGGCCGGGGCGGTTCAGGGTCGTGGCGCCGTTCGCCGGCCGGTCGTCAGAGCTGTTCACCCGGCAAGACTAGAACCCTCCCGTCGTGCCCCTCGCACCCGGATCTCCTCACCCGGCTTCAGCAGCCGCAGTCGGTCCGTGAGGCCGGCCCGGGCGAAGGCCTCGGTCAGCGAGTCCCGGCCCTGGGTGAAGTGGGACCAGTGCTCGAAGTGCAGCGGTATCACCTGCCGGGCGCCCAGGATCTCGGCGGCCCGCGCGGCCCGGTCGCTGGGGAGGGTCAGGTAGGCGTCGCCGAGCAGCGGGGTCTGCGCGCCACCGGCGAAGAGCAGCGCCACGTCGATCGGTCCGTACCGCTCGGCGACCGCCCGGACCACGTCCAACGAGGCGTTGTCGCCGCTGACGTAGACCGTCGGCAGACCCGCTCCGGACAGCACGAATCCGGTGACCTCGCCGACCAGGTGCTCGGTGCCGTCGGGGCCGTGCTGCGCGGGGACGCCGGTGATCCGCAGCGTTCCGCCGTCCGGGCGCGGCAGTTCGATGTGCGCGTCGTTCGGCAGGGCGCGGACGTTGCCGCCGAGCCGCTGCCGTGCGGAATCCGTGGACAGCACCAGGGGCGCCTTGGCGGCGTAGGCCCGGCCGGCCCGGTCGAGGTTGTCCGGGTGGTGGTCGTGGGACAGCAGCACCGCGTCCACCGGTCCCGCCTCGGCCGCGGTGAGCGCCGGCCCGGCCGTCTTGACCAACTTCCGCTCGCCGACCGGGTGGTCGCCGGGCGGGTCGAAGGTGGGGTCGGTGAGGAGCCGGACGCCCGCCACCTCCAGGAGGGCGGTCGGTCCTCCCACGTAGCGGACGCTGACTCCGCCGTCCGGTTCCGTCGTACTCATCGCTGCCCGAGTCCCCCTTCTGCCACACGAACGCGACGGTGATCCGTCACATGATCGGCAACACGGCCGCGCCGCGGAACATTCCCGCGGTGCGTCAGAGGCGTTCGATGATGGTGACGTTGGCCTGACCGCCGCCCTCGCACATGGTCTGGAGGCCGAATCGGCCGCCGGTGCGCTCCAGTTCGTGCAGCAGGGTCGTCATCAGCCGTACGCCGGTCGCGCCGAGCGGGTGGCCCAGCGCGATGGCCCCGCCGTTGACGTTGACCCGCTCCGGGTCGGCGCCGGTCTCCTTGAGCCAGGCCAGCACGACGGACGCGAACGCCTCGTTGATCTCGACCAGATCGATGTCGTCGATGGTCATGCCGGCCTTCTTCAGCGCGTACGCCGTCGCCGGGATCGGCGCGGACAGCATCCTGATCGGGTCCTCGCCGCGCACCGAGAGGTGGTGGACACGGGCCCGCGGGGTCAGACCGTGCTCGGCCACCGCCCGCTCCGACGCGAGGAGCATCGCCGCCGCGCCGTCGGACACCTGCGAGGAGACCGCCGCGGTGAGCCGGCCGCCCTCGACCACCGGCGTCAGCCCGGCCATCTTCTCCAGCGAGGTGGTGCGGCGCGGGCCCTCGTCGACGGTGACGTCGCCGAACGGGACGGCCTCCCGGTCGAAGCGGCCCTCGTCGATGGCGCGGACGGCCCGTTGGTGCGAGCGGAGCGCGAACTCCTCCATCTCGGTCCGCGAGAGGTGCCACTTGGCGGCGATCAGTTCGGCACCGTGGAACTGGTTGACGGGCGCCTCGCCGTAGCGGGCCCGCCAGCCCCCGGAGCCGGCGAACGGCCCCTCCGTCAGGCCCAGCGGCTCGGCGGCCCGGCGGCTGGCGAAGGCGATCGGGATCTGCGACATGTTCTGGACGCCGCCCGCGACGACCAGGTCCTGGGTGCCGGAGAGCACCCCTTGGGCGGCGAAGTGGACGGCCTGCTGGGAGGATCCGCACTGCCGGTCGACGGTGACGCCGGGGACCTCCTCGGGCAGTCCGGCGGCCAGCCAGCAGGTGCGGGCGATGTCGCCGGCCTGCGGTCCGACCGCGTCCAGGCAGCCGAAGACGACGTCCTCGACGGCGCCCGGGTCGACACCGGTGCGCGCCATCAGGGCCGTCAGTACATGGGCACCCAGATCGGCGGGGTGCACGGCGGACAGACCGCCGCCCTTCTTGCCGACCGGGGTACGGACCGCGTCGACGACGTAGGCCTCGGGCATGCTGGTCTCCTTGGTCAGATTCTGCGGAGCTGCCGGCCGGTTCCGCAAGGGGCTGCCGGCCGGCACGGTCGGCGGGTGCCGGCGGGCGCTCCCCCACGGGGTGGTGCGGTGCGCCCGGCCGCCACCAGGGGCGGCGAAGGGTGCACCGCGGGGTTCCTCAGGCGTGCTGCGAGCTGACCGACACGGTCTCGCCGGTCATGTACGAGGCGTAGTCACCGGCGAGGAAGACGATCACGTTGGCGACCTCCCACGGCTCGGCCCAGCGGCCGAAGGCCTCCCGTTCGGTGAGCTCCGCCAGCAGGTCGGCGGTGGTGACCTTCACCAGGTGCGGGTGCATGGCGAGGCTCGGCGCGACCGCGTTGATCCGCACGCCGTACGCGGCGGCCTCCACGGCGGCGCAGCGGGTCAGCGCCATCACCCCGGCCTTGGCGGCGGCGTAGTGGGCCTGGCCGCGCTGGGCGCGCCAGCCGACGACGGAGGCGTTGTTGACGATCACGCCGCCGCTGCCGGTGCGCCGCATCCGGCGGAGAGCGGCCCGGGTACAGCGGAAGGTGCCGTTCAAGGTCACGTCGAGGACCGTGCTCCACTGCTCGTCGGTCATCTCGACGAGGTCGGCGGTGCCGCCCAGTCCGGCGTTGTTGACGACGATGTCGAGCCGGCCGTGGCGCTCCTCGGCCAGCTCCAACAGGGCGCCCACCTGGCCCTCGTCGGTGACGTCGCAGGGCAGGGCGGCCACCCGGTCGGCGCCGAACGCGTCGGCCAGCGCGGCCGCGTGCTGCTCCAGCCGCCGGGCGTGGGCGTCACCGATGACGATCCGGGCGCCCTCCTCCAGGAAGCGGCGGGCGGTGGCACCGCCGATGCCGGACCCGGCGGCCGCGGTGATGACCGCGCTACGGCCGGCGAGCAGGTCGTGGCCGGGCACGTAGGGGGGCGGTGTCATACGCGGACCTCCTCGGGCCTCGACGCTGCTCACGGCCGTACGTTAACCTACCAAACACTTGTTAGGGAAGGAGGGGCGGATGCCCGCTGCCCACACCGACGAGCCGGTGCGCTACACCCGCCAGGGGCCGGTCGCCACCGTCACCATGAACCGCCCGGACTACCGCAACGCCCAGAACTCCGCGATGACCTACGCCCTCGACCGCGCCTTCTACCGCGCCGCGGACGACGACGAGGTCAAGGTCGTGGTGCTGGCCGGCGCCGGCCGGCACTTCTCGGCGGGCCACGACATCGGAACCCCCGAGCGCGACGCCCACCTCCCCTTCGACCGCGCCGCGGGACTGTGGTGGGACCACTCGGACAAGGCGGGCGCCGAGAGCCGGTACGCCCGCGAGTCGGAGGTCTACCTGGGCATGTGCCGGCGTTGGCGGGAGCTGCCCAAGCCGGTGCTGGCCGCGGTCCAAGGGGCGTGCGTGGCAGGCGGGTTGATGCTCGCCTGGATCTGCGACCTGATCGTCGCCGCCGACGACGCCTTCTTCGCCGACCCGGTCGTACGGATGGGCATCCCCGGCGTCGAGTACTTCGCCCACCCGTGGGTGATGCCACCGCGGATCGCCAAGGAGTTCCTCTACACCGGCGACCGGATGTCCGCCCACCGGGCGTACCAGTTGGGGATGGTCAACCGCGTGGTTCCCCGACACGAACTGGCCGACCGCACCCGCGAGTTGGCGCTGCGGATCGCGGAGATGCCACGGTTGGGGCTGGCGCTGACCAAGCGCGCCGTGAACCAGGCCGAGGACCTCCAGGGCCTGCACCCCGGCCTGGACTCGGTGTTCGCCCTGCACCACCTCGCGCATGCGCACAACACCGAGACGGCGGCGGACCCACTGGGCGGCATGGACGTCACGGCGATGAAGCGAGCGGGTTCCTGATGGACCTCACCCCCTCGCCGGCCGACGAGGCCTTCCGGGCCGAGGCCCGCGCCTGGCTCGGCACGCACGTGCCGGCCGAACCGCTGCCGTCGCTGGAGACCGAGCAGGGCTTCGCCGCCCACCGCGCATGGGAGCGCACGCTGCACGCCGACCGCTGGTCGGTCGTCTCCTGGCCACCGGAGTACGGCGGCCGGGGCGCCTCGCTCGTCCAGTGGCTGCTCTTCGAGGAGGAGTACTACGCGGCGGGCGCGCCCGGCCGGGTCGGTCAGAACGGGATCAACCTGCTCGCCCCCACCCTCTTCGAGCACGGCACCGAGGAGCAACGCGCCCGCATCCTTTGCCCCATGGCGAGCGGTGAGGTGATCTGGGCGCAGGCGTGGTCGGAGCCGGAGGCCGGGTCGGACCTGGCCAATGTGCGCTCCACGGCGATCCGGACCACCGGCGGCTGGCTGCTCCGCGGCCAGAAGACCTGGTCGTCGCGCGCGGCCTTCGCCGACCGCGCCTTCGGGTTGTTCCGCAGCGACCCGCACGCCGGCGCACCGCACCGCGGGCTGACGTATCTGATGTTCCCGCTCGACGCACCCGGTGTGACGGTACGCCCCCTGGGGCGGCTCGACGGCAAACCGGCCTTCGCCGAGCTGTTCCTGGACGGGGTCTTCGTGCCCGACGAGGACGTCATCGGCGAGCCGGGCCAGGGCTGGCGGGTCGCGATGAGCACGGCGGGCAACGAACGCGGGCTCACCCTGCGCTCCCCCGGCCGCTTCCTCGCCGCCGCCGACCGGCTCCGCCGCCTGTGGCACGAGCGGGCCGACCCCGCCGACACCGCGCTGCGCGACCGGGTGGCCGACGCGCTGATCGGCGCACGCGCGTACCAGCTGTTCACCTATGCCAACGCCGCCCGGCTCGCGGCCGCCGACGGCACCGCCGGCGCCGAGTCGAGCCTGAACAAGGTCTTCTGGTCCGAGCTGGACCTCGCCCTGCACGAGACCGCACTGGACCTGCTCGGCCCGTACGGCATGCTTTCCGACGACGCCGATGAGGCGCCGGCGCACGGGAGTTGGGCCGAGGGCCACACCTTCTCGCTCGCCGGGCCGATCTACGCCGGCACCAACGAGATCCAGCGCGACATCATCGCCGAGCGGCTGCTCGGCCTGCCGAAGGGACGCCGGTGATGCGCTTCCTCCTCACCGACGAGCAGCGGGAGTTCGGCCGTGCGCTGGACGACATGCTGGGGGCGTCCGGTACTCCGGCGGTGGTGCGCGCCTGGGCGGGTGGGGAGCACAAGCCCGGGCGGGAGCTGTGGGGGCGGGTCGCCCAGGCGGGGGTGTTCGGGCTGGCGGTGCCCGAGCGCCATACCGGAATGGGCCTGCTCCCGGTCGAACTCGCCGTTGCCTTCGGCGCGTTGGGGCGGCATGCGGTGCCGGGGCCGCTGGTGGAGACGGTGGCCGCGGCCGCGTTCCTGGACCGGCTCGGCGAGCCCGGCGCGGCCGGGGAGTGGCTGCCACGGATCGCCTCCGGCGAGGCCGTGGTCGGCCTGTGCGTCGGGGCGCCGTTCGCGCTCGACGCGGACGCCGCCGACACCGTCCTGGTCGTCCGGGGCGACACCGCGTACCGCGCGGACGCGCACGGCCCGGTGCAGCCCTCGCTCGATCCGGCCCGGCGACTGTGCCGGCCACGCGGCGGCGCGTTGCTCGCCCGGGGCCCGGCGGTGACCGCGGCCGCCGCGCACGCCGTCGACGTCGCCCGGTTGGCCACCGCCGCGCAGTCGGTCGGCCTCGGCCGGGCCCTGCTGGCGGCGACGGTCGACCACGTCCGGCGGCGTACCCAGTTCGGCGTGGCGATCGGCTCGTTCCAGGCGGTCAAGCACCGGTTGGCGGACACGCTCCTCGGGCTGGAGTTCGCCGAACCGTTGGTGTACGCGGCGGCCCTGGCGGTGGCGGCGGGCGCCCCGTCCGCCGCGCGCGAGGTGGCGGCGGCGAAGGTCGCGGCGGGCGAGGCGGGCCACACCGCGGCCGGTACGGCGCTGCAACTGCACGGCGCGCTCGGGTACACCGAGGAGTTGGACCTCTCGCTGTGGATCCGCAAGGCCCGCCCGCTGCGGGACGCCTGGGGCACGCCGGCGGACTGCCGGGCGCGGGTGCTCGCCGACTGATGTCACGTCAGATGCCGGTGCGGCGGGCCGTGTTCACGCCCCGGCCGGACTACCGGCGGGCGCGGTCCCGCTCGTCCAGGTCGGTCAGCATCGCGTCGGCCAGGTCCCGCTCGGAGGCGTAGAACCGCTCGGACCACTTCAGGACGAGCGCGGGGTAGTCCCAGGCCTGCTCGGCGCGGGCGCGCTCGGCGTCCGCCTCGGCGCGCTGCCGCATGGACTCCGCGTACTCCCGGTGCCGGCCGAGGACTTCACGCATCCGATCCGCCTCCAGCAGATGGCCGAGCCAGAGCCGCAGCATCACGCCGTGCTTGAGGACCGGGGGCTCCACCGGTGCCTCGCGCGCCCAGTGGCGGACCGCCGCCATCCCCTCGTCGGTGATCACATAGACCCGCTTGTCGCGGTTGCCGGTCTCCTGGGCGACCAGGCGCGAGCTGACGTAACCGACCTTCTCCAGGCGCTTGAGCTCGCCGTAGACCTGGCTGAAGGACGGGCTCCAGTAGAAGGAGCGCAGCGATTGGTCCGACCGCTTCTTCAGGTCGTAACCGGACAGCTCCTCGCCGAAGGAGAGCAGTCCCAGCACCGCCCAGCCGGTCGCCGGTAGCGCCGGCCGCTCCGCATCGCCGGCGTCCGCGACGCCCGCCGTCTTCTCCGTCACGGTGCGCAGTCTACGGTCCGCGTCCCGGCGGGCGGTCGACCGGTTTCTGACAGATCGTCATACGCGAGGGCCGTCCCGCCGGCCCGGCCCGCGGACGACCGATCGCCGGACGACGGGCGGGCCGAGCGGCGTGCCATGCGGCCCCGGTGCCGCTGGCCAATAGTGGAGGGGTGAGACCGCAACAGCGAGCTCCCGAGCGGCGGACGGCCGGCGGGGCCGTCGACGCGGTGCGGCGCAGACTGCGCTACCTGCGCGAGCACGGCCGGCACGAGCTGCGCGGACACCGCTCGGTGCTCGGCAATGCGGTCCGCGTGACCACCGCCTCCTGCATCGCGTTCTACGTCTGCCGCTACGGGCTCGATCGGACCGTGATGTCCGTGTACGCCACCTTCACCGTGGTCTCGCTCGGCGCCCTCGCCCGGATCCCGGGGTCCGGGCGCCAGCGCGCCGCGACCACCCTGACCGCGGTCCCCGCGGGTCTGGCGCTCGTCACCCTGGGCACCCTGCTGGCGGTACGGACCTGGGCGGCCGTCCTCGGCATGCTCGTCATCGGCTTCCTGGTCGCCTACGCCGGCACCACCGGGCCGCGGATCGCCGGCGCGGCACCCGGAATGCAACTGCTCTACATCCTCCCGTGCTTCCCGCCCTACGCCCCACAGACGCTGGACCAGCGGCTGGCCGGCTTCCTGCTGGGCGCCGTACTGCTCGCGCTGGCCCAGCGCTTCGTACTGCCGGAGCCGGACACCCCGCCGTTCCGCCGACTGCTGGCCGAGGCCGCGGACGCGGCGGCGGACCTGGCCGGGCACCACGGCGGCCCGGTGCCGGCGTCCGAGCGCACCCGGGCGCGTACCGCCGCCGATGCGCTGCGCCCGTCCCGCCTCCCCCCGGCCGACGTCCCGGCCTCCCCCACCGTCGCCCACAAGGCGATGGCACACGCCGCCGAGGCCGCCTGCACCCTGCTGACCAGGCTGGACGCCCTGCATGTGGCAGCCGGGAGGCAGTCCGCCTACCACCCGGAGACGATCACGCTGCTCCAGGGCATCCGCGCCGCGAGCGGTGAGGTGGCCGAGGCGTTGCGGGAACCCGTCCGGACGCGGCGCGGCCGGGGGCGGCTGCCGCGGCACAGGCGGCGGCTGCTGCCCGGCATGGGGCGTCCGTCCGCGACGGCCCTACAGAACGAGCTGGACCCGGTCCGCGCCCACCGGGCCGTGGACACCCTGGAGCGGTTGGGCACCGACGAGCGGCTGGGCTACCTGCGCCGCCGCTCCCTGGTCGTGCAGGCCGCCGACGCCGCCGTGATCCTCGTGCTGGCCGTTCGACTGCTGCTCGGCGACCGCAGCGTCGACCGGAACCCGGCCGGGCACTCCTTCTCATACGCGCGGGCACACGCCCCCGAGCTGTGGTGGCGGCGCCTGACCACGCACCTCACCCCCCGCTCGGTGATCTTCCAGAACGCCTGCCGGTACGCGCTCGGACTGGCCGCGGCCCGTGGCGTCGCCGGACTCCTCGATCTCCAGCACGGCTTCTGGGTACTGCTCGCGACGCTGACCCTGACCCGTACGACGAGCCTGGAGACCCGCTCCGCGGTCCGCCAGGCGCTCCTCGGGACGCTGATCGGCGCGGTACTGGCCGGCGGACTGCTGGCGCTGGTCCATGACCGGGCGACGGTGTACGCGGTGACGCTGCCGCTGGTGATGCTGGTGGCCTTCATCGCCGGGCCGCTGCGCGGGCTGGCCTGGGCGCAGGGCGGTTTCACGCTGGTCGTCGCCACGCTCTTCGCCCAGGTCTCGCCGGTCACCTGGCAGCTCGCCCCGGTCCGGCTGGAGGACGTGCTGGCCGGCAGCCTGATCGGGCTGGCCTGCGGTCTGGTGGCCTGGCCGCGGGGCGCGGGCGGCGAGTTGCGCAGGAGCATGGCGGACCTGTGCGCGGCCATCGCCGACGCCATCGGCCGGACCACCGCACGGGTCGTCGAGCGCACCACGGCGACCGGCAGCAGCGACGCCGGCGGCATCGCCGCGATCAACCGCGCCCTCCTCCTCGCGCAGGAGAGCCTGGCGCAGTACCAGAGCGAACCGTGGGAGGAGACGGCCCGGCAGCCGTACTGGCCGGCGCTGCTGGTTGCGGCGGCGGACGCCCGGCGCGGCGAGCGGCTGCTGCCCGGCCGGCCGGGCCGGATCGGCCACCAGGAGGTCGGCGCCTGGCTACGGCAGGCCGCCGGCGGCACGGCCGCCGCCTACCGGGCCCTGGCCCGGTACCTCCGCACCGACCACGGCTCCCCGCGCCCCGCCCCCCGCCCGCTGGACATCCGTGCCCTGCTGGCCGTCGTGCCGCCCGTCCCGCGCGACGTCCCGGACCGGGACGCCCGCGCGGTCTCCGCCGCGCTCCTGGTCGACTCGGTCATCTGGCTCGACTCGCTGACCGCCGATCTGACGCGTGTCCACCACGAGATGTGACACCCGCACAGCGCCCGAACCGCCGGGCCGGGGGAACCGCCGCGGGTGCCCGGCGCGGCCCGCCCGGGTGCGGATGGCCCTGTTGGCCCTGATCCTGAAGCAGTGGAGTGGCATCTGGCGTGTGACGTCCCGCCTCCCGGGCACCCGCCAGGGCAGGAGGACGAGCGACAGCTCCAGGCCCCGACAAGGCAGCATGTCGCGGTACCGCCGTGACAGCGGAACGGACACACATGAGCAAGGGAAGCGTGGGTCCGGGGGGTTACGGCCCGGACCCGTTCGGTGAATTCCTCGCGCGCTTCTTCGGCGACTCGGCGAAGTCCCAGAGCGGCGAGGCGGGACAACCGCCGCCCCGGCACGCGGACATCGCGCGCCTGATGAGCGGCCCCGCCCGGGATCTGGTGACCTCCGCAGCCGCCTACGCCGCCGAGCACGGCAGCCCCGAGCTGGGCACCGAACACCTGCTGCGGGCGGCGCTGAGCGCCGAGCCGACCCGGTCCCTGCTGCGGCAGTCGGGGGCGGACCCCGACGCGCTGGCGGCCGAGATCGACCGCAGCGCCGGCAGCGGCCCGAGGCAGGCCAGCGTCGCGGTGACCCCGGCGGTCAAGCGGGCCCTGCTGGGCGCGCACGAGCTGGCGCGGGACAACGGTGCCTCGTACATCGGTCCGGAGCACGTCCTGGACGCGCTGGCGGCGAACCCGGACTCGGCGGCCGGGCGGATCCTGAACCTGGCGCACTTCGATCCGCACGCCGCCCCGCAGGGCGGCCACGGGCCGCAGCACGGGGGCGGTGAGCACGGCGCCCCGCCGAAGCACGACACCCCGACCCTGGACAAGTTCAGCCGCGACCTGACCGACCTCGCCCGGGCGGGCCGGATCGACCCGGTCATCGGCCGCGAGGAGCAGATCGAGCAGACCATCGAGGTGCTCTCCCGCCGCGGGAAGAACAATCCGGTGCTGGTCGGTGACGCGGGCGTCGGGAAGACGGCGATCGTGGAGGGGCTGGCGCAGCGGCTGGCCGACGGGGACGTCCCCGAGACCCTGGCGGGGCGCCGGGTGGTCGCCCTGGACCTGACCGCGGTGCTCGCCGGCACCCGCTACCGCGGCGACTTCGAGGAGCGGATGAACGGGATCATGGAGGAGGTCCGCGCGCACCCCGAGGCGCTGATCGTCTTCATCGACGAGCTGCACACGGTCGTCGGCGCCGGGGGCGGCACCGGGGAGGGCGGCTCCCTCGAGGCGAGCAACATGCTCAAGCCCGCCCTGGCCCGCGGGGAGCTGCACGTCATCGGCGCCACGACACTGGAGGAGTACCGGCGGCACATCGAGAAGGACGCCGCGCTCGCCCGCCGCTTCCAGCCCATCCTGGTGCCCGAGCCGACGATCGACGACACGGTGGAGATCCTGCGCGGCCTCCAGGACCGCTACGAGGCGCACCACCAGGTCCGTTACACCCCCGAGGCGCTGCTCGCCGCCGTCGAGATGTCGGACCGCTACATCACCCACCGCTTCCTGCCCGACAAGGCCATCGACCTGATCGACCAGGCGGGCGCCCGCGTCCGGCTCCGTTCGGGGGCGAAGACCACCGACGTACGGGCGCTGGAGCGCGAGGTGGAACAACTGGCCGTGGACAAGGACCAGGCGGTCGCCTCGGAACAGTACGAGCGGGCCACCGACCTGCGGGACCGGATCGCCGAGCTGACCACGCGGATCGAGGCGGCCCAGGGCACCCGGCCGCGCGGGGACGGCACGATCGTGGAGGTCACCGCCGAGGACATCGCGGAGATCGTGTCGCGGCAGACGGGCATCCCGGTCAGCAGCCTGACCCAGGAGGAGAAGGAGCGGCTGCTCGGGCTGGAGGACCGGCTGCACACCCGTGTGATCGGGCAGGAGGACGCGGTCACCGCCGTCTCCGAGGCGATCCTGCGCTCGCGGGCCGGCCTGGCCGACCCCGACCGCCCGATCGGCAGCTTCCTCTTCCTCGGCCCCACCGGCGTGGGCAAGACGGAGTTGGCCCGGGCGCTCGCCGAGGCGCTGTTCGGCAGCGAGGACCGCATGGTGCGGCTGGACATGAGCGAGTTCCAGGAGCGGCACACCGTCAGCCGGCTGGTGGGTGCGCCCCCCGGATACGTCGGCCACGAGGACGCCGGCCAGCTGACCGAGGCCGTGCGGCACCACCCGTACTCGCTGCTGTTGCTGGACGAGGTGGAGAAGGCGCACCCGGACGTCTTCAACATGCTGCTCCAGGTGCTCGACGACGGGCACCTGACCGACTCCCAGGGCCGTACGGTCGACTTCAAGAACACCGTCATCGTGATGACCAGCAACCTCGGCTCGGACGCGCTCAGCGGAGGCCGCGGAGTGCTGGGCTTCGGTGCGGAGAGCACGGCGGCGGGGGGCGGCGACGGGGCCCGGCAGCGGGCGCTGGCGAGCCTGCGCGAGCACTTCCGCCCGGAGTTCCTCAACCGGCTCGACGAGATCATCGTCTTCCACCGGCTCACCGACGAGCAGTTGCGCGAGATCACCGGGCTGCTGCTGGAGCGCACCAAGCGCCGGCTGCAGTCCCAGGACATCTCGGTGGAGTTCACGCCGGAGGCCGTGGACTGGATCGCCCTCCGCGGCCACCAGCCCGAGTACGGGGCACGGCCGTTGCGCCGCACCATCCAGCGCGAGGTGGACAACGCGCTCTCCCGGCTGCTGCTGGACGGCGCGCTGTCGCCCGGGGACGAGGTACGGGTGGAGATCCGGGACGACGAGCTGACGTTCCGCACCGCCGTGAAGAAGTAGCTGCCGGAGGCATGATGGTCACGAGGAGGGGAGGGCGTCCGGCTTGCGCCGGCTCGGCAGCGCTGGGAGGTCTCCCATGACGGACAGCATCTGGGGTTATCAGGACACCGCGGGACACCGCACCGGGGTCGATCTGACCGGCTTCTCGGTCGAGGCGATCGACGGCACCGTCGGGACGGTGGAGCAGCACTCCGACGAGGCCGGCGCCGCCTGTCTGGTCGTCGACACCGGGGTGTGGATCTTCGGCAGGCAGGTCCTGCTGCCGGCCGGAGTCATCTCCTCGATCGACTTCGACCGGAGCGTGATCTACCTCGCCCGGACGAAGAAGGACATCGAACACGCCCCGGAGTTCGACCGGGAGAAGCACATCGGGGACGACGCGTACCACCGGCGGCTCGCCGGGTACTACGGCGCTCCGCACACCTGACGCGCCCCGGCCGCGGCGGCGCGGCGAAGGGCGCGGGCCGGGAACCCGTTTCCGGGTCCCGGCCCGCGCCCTCGACGCCGGATCCGCGCCGGCCGTTCACGCTCCCGCCGGGGCGGTACCGACCCGGCGCGGGCGGCTGAGCAGCGCCGCACCGGCGAGTCCGGCGCTGACCACGGCCAGTCCCACCGCCAGCATCTCGGGCCACAGGCCGATGTCCCCCAGCCCCTTGCCGAGGGGGGTGAGGACGCCGGCCCGGGACAGCGCGTGCAGGGCGACGATGACCATGGCCGCGGCCGCGCTCACCGTCCAGACCAGGGCGGTGTCGCGCATCGCCAGCCACCCGGACAGCAGCAGGTAGACCACGGCGATGGCCATGGACAGCCCCGCGGCGGCCTGGGCACCGGGCGTGTGGGCGGCGTTCACCGGCAGGTGGCCCACCCCGCACAGCGCCAGGGCCGCGGCCGCGGGCCAGCGCAGGACGGAGCGCAGCACGCCGGGGACGGCGTAGCCCGGCTGCCGGGGCTCCTCCTGACCGCCGCCCCACGCCGGACCGCCCGGACCGTGCTGCGGGTGGGAGGGCAGATGGGACCACGGCGGGCGGCCGGGCGGCTGCTGCATCGCGTGCTCGCGGTGTGCGGCGGGGGCCGGACGGGCGCCGTTGCCCAGCGGGCGGACGTCGGGGTCCAGGGTGTGCAGGGTCGCGGTGTGCTCCGGTTCGCCGAGGCCGCCCGGGCCACCGGAGCCGCCCGGGCCCGGCGGGAAGTGGTCCGACCGGTCGTACGGGTCGGTGGCGCCGAAGGGGTCGGTGCCGCCGTCCTGCGTCCGGTCGAACATCTCGATGAGCTGTGCGACCTCCTCGACGGACCTGCCGACCGCCGCGGCGCGCAGTGCGTCACGGCTGGACTCCACGGTGTTGGGGTCGGCCCGGAGCAGGTCGAAGAGCGCAGCGACCTCGCTCACCGGGCGGGCGATGACCGCCAGGCGCAGCGCTTCGTCGCCGGGATTGGGAACGTCGCCGCTGCGCTTGAGCAGTTCCACGAGAGCGGCGACTTCCTCCAAGGGCCGATGGGTGACGGCCTCCCAGAGAAGGGTGTGGGCGGAGTTCTTCTCGGAAGGGAGGGGCGGAATGTGCTCGCCGTGTGCTGTCGATGACAGTTCGGCGTCGCCCCCACAAAGTGCTGGTTCGGATGTCATGGAGGACTCCACTGAACGAGGGGAGCGTCAAACCCCAGAGGCTCTGACACTCAGCGGACGTGAGCTGCTGTGCTTCAGCCAACGTCCCTCCCGGTCGCCCTCGCCATTGCAGGAAGGCCATCTGGTGGAGACACGCCGGGACGCCCGGGCGTGCCGCGTTCGGCGGCCTCCTACGATCGGGCTTCGTGGCGGTCGGCCATTTCCGTGTCCCGGGAAGTTCCCTTTCGAGGTGCCGAAGACCGCCGGTCCTGATTCGCTGGTATATGCAGCTCCCCATCCACGGCGCGAGGACAGATCATGAGTGCATCCGGAGAAGTACGTGCACGAATCCAGCAGATGCGCGACAAGGCCCAGGAATTGAAGGCGGCCGCGGAACGCACCAGCGACCCGGACGAGCGGAAGCGGCTCCAGGAGAAGGCCCGCAGGCTCCAGTCCCAGAGTGAACAGGAAAGCATGATGCGGGGCGGGGACATCTACCCCGCGGAGTGAGAGACCGGAAGATGAGGGACGGGACGCGGCCCTGGGGCCGCGTCCCGTCCGTGTGCGCCGGTGGGTTCCGGTTGCTCCGGGTCGGTCAGACGGTGAACGGCTGCTGCGCCAGGAACGTCTCGCCGGGCCGTCCGGTCACGTAGAGGTTGGGGCTCTGGAAGGACGGCATGTTCCCCAGGATCTCGCGGTGGAAGGTGCGATAGGTGCCGCGGAACGCCCCGTCCCGCCAGACGTCCAGCAGGGTTCCGGTGAATTTCCCGTTGGTGTCCCCGTCGGAGGCGAGTTGATTGTCCTGGCACGCGGAGATGAGCAGCGCATCGGCGGTTCGTTCGCTGTCCTTCCGGGCCGCGAGATCGCGCTGGAGTTCCTGGAAGAACTCCTGGTCCCGCCGGTAGATCTCCTGCTGTTTGAAGACCGGCATGAGACGGGCGGCGGCTGCGTTCTGATCGGGCATTTCGATGGCGGTGCCGCTGTGGCAGCAGTCGAGGAGGGCCAGGATGCGGACGCCCTCGGCGAATCGGCCGAATTCCCGGTGCAGCTCGTCGTCGATGAATTCGCGGTCGTAGAACACCAGGGTCTCGTCGAATGCGTCCGGCTCCGCGTCGCCGCCGTCGGCGTTCGGGACCTGGCCGCCGTGGCCGGAGTAGCTGAACAACAGGATGTCGCCGCTGGTGAGCCTCTCCGCCGCGGTGCGCAGCGCGCCGACGATCCGGTCGACGGTGCCGTCGGGGGTGAGCAGGGTGGTCGGTGCGAACCCGGCCGCGCCGGCCAGCCGCGCCAGGTCGCGGGCGTCGTTCTCACAGGCGACCAACCGGCCGTCCCAGCCGTCGTACTTCTCCGGATCGACCTGGTTGAGTCCGACGTGGAGGGAGAGACCGGTGGGCATGGCGGCTCCTTGACAGCGGCGGGGCGACGGGCAACGCGGGGATGCGTTCCGTGATCCCCGGCCGGTGAACCCGGCGCCCGGCCCAACCGCCTGAACGGCCCCCTCCGCACGGGCCCGGCGCGGCGGCGCTCCTCGATACGCCGGGCTGTTCGAGTGGCTTCGCCGTGGGCACCGATCGGCGGTCCGCGCCACCGGGAAGCGCTCCTCACATGAGCCCATCAGATTCTTTAGGGGCAGGTGGGGCACCGTCCGGGGCCGGGACCCGGAACTCCCTGGACGACCGCGCGGGCTACGACGAGCACTTCCTCGGCGTCCAGGTACCGCTCCCGAAGCCCCACCGGCCCGACGTGGAGACCGTGGTCCTGCCGTACACCCACTTCAGCGTCGTGCTGCGCCCGGACCGGCGGATGGCGACGGCCACCGCCGTCTGCATCGACGGGCGGCGGCTGCTGGAGCACGTCCCCCGGGAGAGCGGCTGGCAGTTCGATCCGCGGCTGCCCGAGAGCCGGCAGACCGGCAACGACGTCTACCGCGACAACTCCCTCGACAAGGGGCACCTGGTGCGCCGGCTCGACCCGGTGTGGGGCGAGGCCGCGGAGGCGAACCAGGCCAACGCGGACACCTTCCACTACACCAATGCCGCTCCGCAGGCCGATGTGTTCAACCAGGGCAAGCAGCTCTGGCAGGGGCTGGAGAACTACCTGCTCGACCACGCCGCCACGTTCGACCGCAAGCTGGTCGTGCTCACCGGCCCGGTGCTGCACGACTCGGACCCGCCCTACCGGGGCGTCCAGGTGCCGCTGCGCTTCTGGAAGGTGGCGGCGTTCGTCCAGGACGGCGCGCTGGCCGCGACGGCGTATGTGCTCGACCAGAGCCCCGATCTGACCAGGGACGCCGACCGGGCACTGGCCGGTGCCACACCGGGGGCGCCGCCGCCGCTGGGCGCCTTCCGCACCTTCCAGGTACCGGTGTCGGACGTCGTCGAGCTCACCGCGCTGGACCTGGGGCCGCTGCCGGACGTCGATCTGATGCCGGTCGTGCGCGCCCCCCGGGAGCGCTGGGTACGGCTCGAGTCGCACGACGACATGCTGCTCGAGCGCCGCTGACCACCGGAAGGAAGCACCATGCCCGCCACGGTCGTCTACGTCCACGGCAACGGCAACAAGGTCCGCCGCGAGCTGCTCAAGTCCCAGTGGGACACGGCGCTGTTCGGCAGGGACATGGCCGAGGCGTCGCGGATGGCGTACTGGGCTCCGCTGCGGTACCCGGAGCCGCTCCCGGACTTCGGGGCGGACCCGCTGGACGGCGGGGCGGAGCCGATGGAGGAGCTGGCGGCCGGGCCGGACCGGCTCGCTCTCGAACCGCCCGAGGTCTTCGTGGCCCGCACCCTCGACGAGGCACAGCGGGAGGCGGGCGACGGCGGGCTGGAGGGCCGGGCGGTCCCGGACCAGGACAGACTGGCCGACTGGCTGCGGGACATGACGTACCTCGCGGACACCCTGGCCCGTACCGGGGAGCCCGAGGAGCCGGCCGAGGAGCTCCCGCTGGAGGCGCTGCCGCTGCCCCGCGCCGGCCGTACCGCGCTGTTCCGGCTGCTGGTCGAGCGCGCCTTCAAGGACGTCCACGCGTACTTCTTCGGCGGGGCGGGCCCGGCGATGCGCGCGGTGGTGAAGGAGGCCCTGGACGGTCTGGACGGCGGCCCGCTGGTGGTGATCGGGCACAGCCTGGGCACGATCATCGCCTACGAGGAGCTGCGGGAGCAGGGGCGTGACGTGGAGCTGCTGGTCACCGTCGGATCGCCGCTGGCGATCACCGAGGTGCAGGACCAGCTGGCCCGGCCGCCGGCCGTCCCGGCGGGCGTGGCGGCCTGGCGCAACGCCTCGGACCTGCGGGACCTGGTCGCCCTCGACCACACCCTGCGGCCCGAGTACGCACCGCAGGAACGGGTCACCGACCTGCTGGTCACCAATGACAGCCACAACCACCACGGCATCACCGAGTACCTGGCCCAGCCCCAGGTCAGGGAGCCGGTGCAGCGGCTGTTCGGCGACCACGCCGGCGGTCCGGGGTAGGTGCGGCATGCCCTTGACCGAAACCGAGTGGGACCTGGTCACCACCTGGGTGCAGAGCTATCTGCTGGACACCACCGATCCGCACGCCCAGCTCGCCCAGTACGACTTCCCGCAGGACTTCATCGGCGGGCTGCCGCTGACGCACGTCAGCGCGGACAACGCCCGTGCCCTGGTGCGGACCTCGCGTGCGGACATCCAGCGGCAGCTGCGGCTCGTCGAGGCGCTCACCCGGGTCGACCGGCTGGCCGTGCTCCCCGACATCGTGAAGGCGCAGGAGTTCCTGGAGCGGCTGCGCGAGGACGCCCGTGCGCACACCGCGCAGGACACCTTCCGCACCTGCGTCCTGAAGAACGGCACCGAGGCCTTCATCGACCGCCAGGACCTGCGGGAGACGCTGCGCCGGTTCATCGCGGACCCCGACAAGTTCGTCCTGCTGGTCGACGGCGAACCGGGCAGCGGACGGTCCTACACCTACAACTTCCTGCGCCACATCGGGCAGCACAGCGGATTCCGCCCGGTCCGGGTCACCCTGTCGCGGACGTCCACGGCCGCCAAGGTCGTGCGCCGGCTGGCCGACTTCGTCGCCGATCCGGGAGCGGGGACCGCCCCGCTCAACCCGACCGAACTCAACGACCTGCTGCCGTCGATCGACGAGGCGGCACATTGGGTGGCCGGCCGGGCGACCGCCGTCGAGGAGCGCCTGTGGCTGGTCCTCGACGAGTGCGACAAGCTCGACCCCAGCTCCGATGTGTGGGACTTCATCGGCCAGCTGGCCATGGCCATCTACGAGCACGCCGCCGTACGGGGCGACCAGGCGCCCCGGCTGGTGCTCCTCGGCTACGGCCGCTCGATGCGGCAACTCCCCTACGACCTGCGGGGGAACATCTGCTGGGACACGGCGCGGGCCGCCGAACCACAGGATCTGCGGGCCTTCTTCGACCAGGCCTTCCACGAGACGCCCGCGCCGTCCCTGGGCAGCGGCGGGTTCCGGGAGACCTCGATCGCGGAGCTGGTGGACGTGGCCGTCGAAGAGGTGCTGCACGCCTCCGCAACGGGTGGCGCGGAGAGCGAGGGCTATATGCGCAGGGTGTGCACGGCAGCGGAGGGGGCCATCCGTGTCTACCAGTCCCTCTGACCCGCCCGCCCAGGGTGCCGCCGAACCGCCGGTGAACTTACGGGAGTTGTTCACCGCACGGCTGCGCGAGGCGCTGCACACCGGCGCCGGGAGGACCGCGGACGTCTCGGACCTCCGCCGCGCCTACCGCGAGGCGGCCTGTCTGCTGGCGCGTTTCGACCCCCGACAGCTGAAGCTGCCCGGGGAGCAGCACGCCACCGGCCGCGCGCTGCTGGAACTGGTCGACGACTGTACGACCCTGGGGATGCAGGACCGGGCCGAGTGGGCGCTCAAGGCCGATGTGCGGGAGCGGACGCTGCGCGGGCTGGCCGGGCCCGAGGCCGCCCGGCGCGTCCTCGCCGGCAACATCGGCCAGCTGTCCGCCGCGGCGGGGCCGGAGCACTTCGCGCTGGCCCAGCTGTTCGGCCACCCGCAGCCGACGGACCGGATGACCGCCGACGAACTGACCGACGCGCTACAGGCGGTGTTGTGGCTGTCCCAGGTGCCCGGGGTGGCCGAGCTGCCGGACCCCACCGAGCTGCAACGCGCCCTGGAGCGAGCCCGGTTGCTGGAGCCGCTGGAGCGGCTCGTCCAACAGCCGTTCCAGGGGCGTACCCGCGAACTGGAGGAGCTGCGGCGCTACGTCGGCCTGCCGGTCGGCGCCGCGGGGCCCGGACAGCGGCCGGCCGTCCCCCCGGCGCCGATGCCGCCGCTGATCGTGCACGGCCCCGGCGGGATGGGCAAGAGCACCCTGCTCGCCAAGTTCCTGCTCGACGGAGCCCGCGCCTCCGGCGACGGCTTCCCGTTCGTGTACATCGACTTCGAGCGGCCCACCCTCTCCATCCGGGAGCCGGTCACCCTGATCGCCGAGGCCGCCCGGCAGCTCGGTATCCAGTACCCGGACCACCGCGCCGAGCTGGACGCGCTGGCGGAGGAGTGCCAGCAGACCGCCCGCAGCCAGCGGGAGGGGCAGGACCGGGTCACCCAGCTGCACGAACTCGCCACCACCCGGGCCGTGTTGGGACGTCGCTCGTCGCAGGAGTTCCAACTGCTGGCCACCGGGCGGGAGACCGATCTGATCCGACGGGTCGCCGACGTCCTGGTGCGGGCGGTCGCCGACCGCAAGACCGCCGAGGACCAGCCGGACCCGCCGTTCGTGCTGGCCGTCGACTCGTTCGAGGCGGCGCAGTACCGCGGCTCACCGGTCATCGGCCGGACCTGGGCGATGTTCCTGTCGTTACAGAGCGTCTATCCGCGGCTGCGGTGGATCGCCTCCGGGCGGGCGCCGGTCGACCACCCCGCGAAAACCACGACGCCGCTCGACATCGAACTCGGCGAACTCGACACCGAGGCGGCCGTCAACGTCCTGATGTCGTGCGGGGTCGAGGACCCGGAGGTGGCCCGGGCGCTGGCCGACCGGGTCGGCGGCCATCCGCTCAGTCTGAAGCTGGCCGCCCGGGCCGCCACCCTCGCCGGGACGGCCGAGGAGACGACCGGCGAGCTGATCCGCTCCCTGCCCGAGCGCCGCCGCGAGGTCTTCCGCCGGGTCGACCAGCTGCTGGTGCAGGGCATCCTCTACGACCGGATCCTGAACCACATCGCCGACGAGGACGTCCGCCGCCTGGCCTACCCGGGCCTGGCGCTGCGGGTCATCACGCCGGAGATCATCAAGGACGTGCTCGCCGAGCCCTGCGGGCTGCGGGTGACGACCATGGACCAGGCCCGTGCGCTGTTCGCCGAGCTGAGCCGCCTCGACATGGTCGAGCCCGCCCGGACGGACGCGGTGCGCTACCGCAGCGACGTCCGCGCCATCATGCTGCGGCTGCCCGGTGGCGACCGTACCCAGGTGATGCGGGCCGTCGAACGGCGCGCGGTCGACTACTACGCCGCGTGCGAGGGGCTGGAGGCGCGCGCCGAGGAGATCTACCACCGGCTGCGGCTGGACGAGGACCCGCGTTCGGTGGAGGAGCGCTGGCTGCCCGGCGTCGAACGCTTCGTGGCCGGGGCGCAGCAGGACATGACGCCCAGGGCCGCGGGGCTGTTGACGGCCCGGCTGGGCGGGGGCGCCCCGGACCGGGTGGCGGCGGGCGCCGACCAGGAGGACTGGGAGCGGATCGCGGCCCGCGAGGTCGAGGACCTGCTCGCGCAGGGCTATGCGGAGGCGGCGTTGGAGCGGATCGGCAGACGCCGGCCCTGGACGCCGTGCAGCCCCCTGCACGCCCTGTTCGCCGAGACGCTGAACCGGCTGGGGCGGGGCGCCGAGGCCCGCCGGGCGGTGTCGGACGCCATCGCGCCCGCGGAGCGCGCGGGGTGCGGGGAGCGCCGGCTGGAGCTGCTGTTGCTCTCCGCCCGGCTCGCGGTGGAGGCCGGCGACCTGGCGGGCGCCGACCGCGAGCTGCGGATGGCGGAGGACGTCGCGGTCGGCCTCGGACAGGACCTGGAGGCGATGGGCGCACTGCTGGCCCGGGCCCAGCTGCCCCCGGGGGGCGAGGGCACGGACGCCGAGGCGGACCGCCAACTCGCCGAACGGCTGGAGCGGTTGCCCGATGCGGTGCTCGCGGACCAGCCGGTGCTGGTGCGGGCGGTCGCCTCGCAGATCTACGACCGGGCGCCCGGGGCGCTCGACCACGCGCTGGAGGTGGTGGGCCTGCCGGCCGACGACGAGACGCTGGACGCGCTGGGCAGCGCGATGCGCCGGGCCACCCGCCGGCAACCGGCGCTGCTGGGCGCGGTGATGGGGATCCTCGACGAGGCGGTGGGTCCGGCCCGGCCGCCGGCCGGCGGCGCGCCCACCAGCATCGCGGGGATCCTGCGGCTGGCCCGCGACCGCGGCACCCTCGACGCGCTCGCCCGCCGGCTGCTGGCGGTACCCGACAAGAGCGGGGAGATCGTCGCGGGGGTGGCCGCCGCGATGGGGGTCGGCTCCGGAGGGCGTACCGCGACGCCGGTGGGCGGCGGCGCGTCCGACGAGGGCTCCTGGCCAGGAGAGAGGAGCGGCCCGCAAGGGCCTGGTGACCGATGACCAACTACCTCGCGCCGGAGGAGATCCGCCGGGTCGTGGACGCCGCGGTGGAGACCGGACTCGCCGACCCCGCGGTACGGCCGCTGCTGCTCGACGGGATCATGCCCCGCTACCGCAGCACGCTGCCGCTGAACCCGGCGCCGGGGCGCCAGGTGCACTCGGACCTCAACGAGATGAACCGGGTGGAGCGGCTGGTGGACGGCTCGGTGCCGCTGGAGATCTGGCTGCGCAACGCCGTCGCCGAGACCACCGAGGCCGATCCGCTCACCGTCTTCCAGCGGGCCCTGGACGATGTGGCGCGTCAGGCGGGCGGTGAGCCGGACGTGCCGGCCGGGATGGCCGCGGAGATCAAGGAGGAGATCGTCCACCGGGACGACACCGTCCCGATCGGGTTCCTCCAGGGCGGTGCGCTGGCCGGCGCGGCGGTGGCCCGGATCAAGGTGCCGCCGTACCAGGGCGGCGCGCCGTTGC
Organism: Streptomyces sp. NPDC048506; assembly: GCF_040651315.1. Classification (NCBI taxonomy): domain Bacteria; kingdom Bacillati; phylum Actinomycetota; class Actinomycetes; order Kitasatosporales; family Streptomycetaceae; genus Streptomyces; species Streptomyces sp. NPDC048506. The sequence continues at coordinate 27,627 of NZ_JBEZIX010000008.1, read as the reverse complement.
AGCCCAACGGCTTCCCGCACTCCGGCACCGGCTGGCTGATCGCCCCGGACCTGCTGATCACCAATCACCACGTGGTCAACGCCCGGTCCGGGACCGGCGCGGGGCGTCCGGTGGCCGACCCCGAGGACCTACGGCTCCAAGCACGGCGCAGCACCGCCCGGTTCGACTTCGACACCGAAGGCGACCTGGACGAGACGGCGACGGAGGACGCCACCGTCACCGAGCTCGTCGCCTCGGACGCCGCACTCGACTACGCGGTGCTGCGGCTGACCGATCCGCCGGCCCGGCCGGCTCTGAAGCTGGCGGAGCGGCCGCTGGCGGTGGCCCGCGGCGACTACGTGGCCGTCAACATCATCCAGCACCCGGGTGGCCAGCCGAAGCGGGTGGCGCTGCGCAACAACCTCGTCTACGAGGCGGACGAGCACGACGTGCGGTACTTCACCGACACCCGCGGCGGGTCGTCGGGCTCACCGGTCTTCACCGACGACTGGAAGGTGGTGGCGCTCCACCGCGGCACCCGGCGCGTGGAGAACGTGCTGTTCCAGGGCAGGACCACCGCCTTCGTGAACGTCGGTACCCAGATGCGCAGTGTGCTGCGCCATCTGGAGACCAGCAGTCCGGGGGTCCATGCCGAGATCCAGAACGCACAGGCGACGCCGTAGCACAGGGCGACGGCGGTTGGAGGAGGGCGAGATGCACAGAGGGCGCAGATCACCGGTCGCGGCCGGTCCCGAGGAGGTCTTCTCCGACCTCCGCGCGGTGGCGGCGCGGGTCCGCGACGGGCTGTCCTGGGAGATCCCGGAGTCCCTGGAGGAGCTCCCGGCGGACGAGCTGCCGGCCGGGCAGATCGCGCAGTTCGCCCAGCAGGAGCGGACCCGTGTGCTGTCGGCGGGCGTCAGTGGCCTGGAGAAGCTCGCCGAGGGCCGCGCGGACGAGATCGGCGACGACGAGTCCTTCGGCATGGAAGCCATCGTGCTGCTCGAAGGCCGGCCGGCGATCCTGGTGCAGAACCACGACTTCGCACCGCAGCAGGGCGACTGGGCGGTCCTGGAGGGCCATCGGACGGCGATCCGGGAGTCGTTCGCCCGGGTCGGCCGGGTCGAGCTCACCGGGCACCTCAGCCTGGACTGGCTCGGCACGGCGTTCCTGGTCGGCCCCGACGTGGTGCTGACGAACCGTCATGTGGCGGCGGAGTTCGCCCGCGGCGACGGCGCCGGCTGGACCTTCCAGCAGGGCATCACCGCGAACGTCGACACGGGCGAGGAGTACGGCGACACCGTTCCGGGAGGCAGCGGCCCCTCCTACGACGTCGTCGAGGTGCTGGGCATCCACGAGGACGTCGACCTGGCCCTGCTGCGGGTCGCACCGCCGGCCGGTGGCGGGGCGTTGCCCACCCCGCTGGCGGTGGCCGCGGACGCCCCGGCCGACCTCCCCGGTCGCCCGGTGTACTGCGTCGGCTATCCGGCGTACGACGGCCGGCGCAACGAGCCGGAGTCGATGCGCCGGATCTTCATGGACGTCTACAACGTCAAACGGCTCCAGCCCGGCACCACTACGGAGCTGGTGCCGGGCCAGAACGTCATCAGGCACGACTGTTCCACGCTGGGCGGCAACAGCGGCTCACCGGTCATCGACCTCACCGACCACCGGGTGCTGGGTCTGCACTTCGGCGGCCGGTACGGGTCCGGCAACTTCGCCGTACCGCTGTGGCAGTTGGTCGACGACCCGCTGCTGGGCCGGGCCGAGATCAACTTCGTCTAGGGGAACCCCCGGGCCGGCGCGGGCCCGCCCGGCGGTCGGCCCGGAGCGGCTCAGCCCTTCTTGACGAACGCGGTGGTGTAGGTCTTCTTCAGGTCCACGGACGCGTTCTTCAAGTTGGGGTTGAAGGCCTTCAGGACGCGCTCGACGGTCTCCGGGCCGTCGGCCGGCATCACCCCGTCCTTGGTGAACATCGGCAGGGTGTCCTTGATCGCCTGGGCGTAGAGCGCCTTGCCGCCCTGCGCGTAGTCGGCGGGCATCTTCGCGGCGATCTGCTCCGGCGTGTGGGTGGACATCCACTTGAGGGTCTTCACGAAGGCGTTGGCCAGCTTCTGGACGGTGTCCTTGTGGCTGTTCACCCAGTCGGTGTTCATGTAGAGGCTGGAGGACGGGTAGGGGCCGCCGAGCGCCTGCTTCGAGCCCTCGGGCGTGCGCATGTCGATGAGGACCTTGCCCAGTTTCTTGTCCACGATCTGCGCAACCGTCGGGTCGGTGGTCATCCCGCCCTGGATGGAGCCCTGTTGGAGGGCGGAGAGGAAGGTCTGGCCGGCGCCGACCGCCACCGGGGTGAACTCGTTGGTCTGCACCCCGTTCTTGACCGCGAGGTACTTGGTCAGGAAGTCGGTGGACGAGCCGAGGCCGGTGACGCCGAGCTTCTTGCCCTTGAAGTCCTTCGCCGAGGTCAGCTCGCCGGCCGCCTTGTTGGAGACCACCTCGACCTCGCCGGGGGCGTGGGCGAACTGCACCACCGACTCCACCTGCTTGCCCTTGACCTGGAGGTCGAGGGTGTGGTCGTAGAAGCCGACGACGCCCTGGACGTCGCCGGAGACCAGCGAGGTGGTGGCCTGCACACCGGCCGGTTCGGTGAGCAGGGTGACGTGCAGGCCCTCGTCCTCGAAGTAGCCGAGCTGCTGGGTGAGTCTGGCGGGCAGGTAGATGACCTTGTCGAGGCCGCCCACCATGATCTTGATCTTGCCGTTCTGATCGTCGGCGGTGGAGGCCGCGGAGCCGCCTCCGCCACAGGCGGTGAGGGTGGTCAGGGCGAGCAGCGTGGCGGCCGCGGCGGCCGACAGCTTGCGGTGTGGGCGCATGGTGATGTCCTTGGTGGGTTGACGGGCGTGCGGGGGGGGTGGGGTTCAGCGGCCGGTCGAGGCGTCGGCCGGCTTCCAGCGGAAGAGCCGCTTTTCGAGGAAGGCGAGCAGCCCTTCGGCGAGCAGCGCGACGACCGCGAGGATCGCCATGGCGGCGTAGACACCGGCCGCGTTGAAGGTGCCCTGGGACGCCGAGACCAGCAGGCCGAGGCCCTTGGTCGCGCCGATGTACTCGCCGACGATCGCGCCGATCAGCGCGAAGCCGAAGCTGACGTGCAGGCTGGTGAAGATCCACGAGGTGGCGGAGGGGATCACGACCTGGAGGGTGACCTGGCGGTTGCTGGCGCCGAGGATGCGGGAGTTGGCGACCAGGTTGCGGTCGACCTCCCGGGCGCCCTGGAAGGCGTTGAAGAAGACCGGGAAGAAGACCAGGACGACGGCGGAGGCCACCTTGGAGGCCGGCCCGAGGCCGAACCAGATCAGGAAGATGGGGGCGAGCACGATCCGCGGCAGCGCGTTGAGCACCTTGATGTACGGGCCGAGCACTTCGGCCAGGAAGCGGACCCGGCCGAGCGCGATGCCCAGCACCACACCGCCGATGACACCGATGACCCAGCCGAGCAGCGCTTCGTAGAGCGTGTACCAGATCTGCTCCCACAGCGAGCCCTGCGGGGTGCCGTGCAGCGCCCACTGGGTCATCTGGTCCCAGATCCTCGACGGCATCGAGAAGTTGAACGGGTCGATGACGGCGGCCCGCGCGAGCCACTCCCACAGGCCGATCAGGCCGACCAGCAGCAGCGCCCGGGTGCCGTGGACCAGGAGCCGGTGCTTCCGGGCGGCCCGCGCCCGTTCCTGTGAACGGTCGGCGCCGGGGCCGGACTTGGCGAGCGCGACGGGGGCGGGGACGGTCTCAGGCGACATGTGCGGCACCCCTCTCGCGGGTGATCCGGACCTCTTCGCCGAGCGAGGACCAGATCTCCCGGTAGATCTCGATGAACCGCGGTTCCAGCCGTACCGACTCGACCTTGCGGGGCCGCGGCAGGTCGATCTCGAAGACCTCCTTGACGGTCGCCGGTCCGGCGGTCATCACCACCACCTTGTCGGCGAGCGCGATCGACTCCTCCAGGTCGTGGGTGACGAAGACGACCGAGGCGCCGGTGCCCGACCACAGCTCCAGGAGTTCGTCCGACATCAGCGCGCGGGTCTGCACGTCGAGCGCGGAGAACGGCTCGTCCATGAGCAGGATCCCGGGGTCGTTGACGAAGGTCGCGGCGAGCGCGACCCGCTTGCGCTGACCACCGGAGAGCTGGTGCGGGTAGCGGTCCTCGAAGGCGGCCAACCCGACCCGGGCGAGCCACTCCCGCGCCCGTTCCCGGGCCTCGGGCTTGGGCACTCCGCGGAAGCGGGGGCCGGCCATCACGTTGGACAGCACGGTGCGCCAGGGGAAGACCGCGTCCTGCTGGAAGACGAACCCGACCTTGTCGCCGATCCCGCGGACCGGCTCGCCGGCGACCAGCACCTCCCCCTCGGTGGGCTCCTCCAGCCCGCTGACCAAGGTGAGGGTGGTGGACTTGCCGCACCCGGTGGGGCCGACCACGGCGACGAACTCGCCGCGTTCGACGACCAGGTCCAGATCCCGGACGGCGGTGTGCAGCACCCCCGACGGTGTCCGGAATGTCTTGCTCGTTCCCCGCAGTTCGATCGCGGGGCTGGTGTGGCTGTTCATGGCTCGGGAGGCTAGGAGCGGCCCGGGCCGCCGCGGCAGCCTTGTGGGCGCAAGCTGCCTTTCTGCGCGCAAACCCTGTTGTGCTCGTTTTGCTCACGCTAGAACAGCATCCGCATGACCAGGGGGTGGGCAGGTGCTCACGGAGGGCTTACGGTGCGGGCACCTCGCAGTAACAAACGTCGGCGTCGGTTCCACGCACATGCGTAAGGGCCCAGGACAAGGGAGACCCATGCGGATCCACTGGCCCCGACGCGTCTTCGCCCAGGTCCTCACCGCACAGCTGACCCTGACCACCGGCGTGATGGTGCTGGCCACCGGCCTGTTCCTCGCCCCGCTCAGCTCCCAGCTGGACGACCAGGCGATGCGGCGGGCGCTGTCCATCGCCCAGACCACCGCCGCGGATCCGGGAATCGCCCGGGAGCTGGTCGCCACCGAGCCGGACGCCCACGGGCCGGTGCAGGCCGACGCGGAGCGGATCCGCCGGGCGACCGGGGCGCTGTACGTCGTGGTGATGGACACCCGTGGGGTGCGCTGGTCGCACACCAACCCCGCCGAGATCGGCCGGCACGTCTCCACCGACCCCAGCCTCACCCTCGCCGGGAAGGAGGTGCGGCAGATCGACACCGGGACGCTGGGGCGTTCGGCCCGCGCCAAGGTGCCGTTGCGTGACGGCCGTGACCGGATCGTCGGCGCGGTCTCGGTCGGCATCGCCTACGACAGCGTCCGGGGGCGGCTGCTGGGCACCATCCCCACCGTGCTGCGGTACGCCGGCGCGGCGCTGGCCGCCGGTGTGCTGGCCGCGGTCGCGCTCTCCCGGAGGCTGCGCCGCCGTACGCACGGGGTCGCGTTCGCCGACATCTCCGCGCTGCTCGACGAGCGCGAGGCGATGCTGCACGGCATCCGCGAGGGCGTGGTGGCCTTCGACCGGCAGGGCCGGATCCGGCTGGTCAACGACGAGGCCGGGCGGCTACTGGGGCTCGGCGCCGGCGCCGCCGGGCGGGCGCTGGACGACGTCCTGCCGCCGGGCCGGACCACGGACGTGCTGGCCGGGCGGGTGGCCGGGGACGATCTGCTGGCCGTCTGCGGCGGCCGGGTGCTGATCGCCAACCGGGTGCCGACGCGGGACGGCGGGGCGGTGGTGACGCTGCGGGACCGCACCGAGCTGGAGCTGCTCGGCCGGGAACTGGACGGCACCCAGGGGCTGTTGGACGCACTGCGGGCCCAGGACCACGAGCACGCCAACCAGCTGCACACGCTGCGCGGGCTGCTCGAACTAGGCCGGTACGGAAAGGCGGTGGAGTTCGTCACCGAGGTCACCAGCGCCCACCGGGCCTCGGCGGAGCAGATCGCCGAGCGGGTGCACGATCCGCTGCTGTCCGCGCTGCTGGTCGGCAAGGCGGCGATCGCCGCGGAGCGGGGGGTGTCGCTGCGGGTGTCGTCGGCGTCGCTGCTGCCCGATGCGGTGGTGGACCCGCGCGATCTGGTGACCGTCCTGGGCAACCTCATCGACAACGCACTGGACGCCACCGCGGAGCGGCGCGGCGACGACCCCTTCGTCGAGGTGGAGCTGCGGGCCGAAGGGGCCACGGCCGTGCTGCGGGTCTCGGACAGCGGGCCGGGGGTGCCGCCCGACAGGCGCGAGCGGATCTTCGCCGAGGGCTGGTCCACCAAGGCCCCGCCCGGGGCGGCCGGGGCACCGGGCGGCTCCCCCGCGCGCGGACGGGGCATCGGACTGGCGCTGGTGCGCCGGCTCGCCGAGCGCTACGGCGGAATGGCGCGGGTGACCGCGCGGGCCGGCGGTGGTGCGGTGTTCACCGTCGTCCTGCCCGAGGCGCTCGCCGTCCCGGACGGCGCGTCCGACGGCGGCGGGGCGCTGCCGTCGGCCGGCGCGGAGCCGCGGTGGCGGGAGTGCCACGAGGAACGAAGACCCACGGTGATCGGAGAGCCACGATGATCGACGTCCTGGTCGTGGATGACGACTTCCACGTCGCCGAGATCAATGCCGCCTACGTCTCCCAGGTGCCCGGCTTCCGCGTCGCCGGCCGTGCGCACACCGCCGCCCAGGCGCTGGCCACCCTGGAGCGCACCCACGTCGACCTGCTGCTGCTCGACCACTACCTCCCGGACGAGACCGGCCTGGCCCTGGTGCGGCGGCTGCGGCAGCTCGGCCACCGCACCGACGTCATCATGGTCACCGCCGCCCGCGACGTGGCCACGATCCAGGACGCGATGCGCTCCGGTGCGCTCCAGTACCTCGTCAAGCCGTTCGGGTTCTCCGGGCTGCGCGCCAAACTCGACGGCTACGCCGCGCTGCGCCGTACCGTCGCGGGTGTGGGCGGCCGCGGCGCGGCCGGCCAGGACCAGGTCGACCGGATCTTCGGCGCCTTCCGGACCACCGAGTCCCCGCACACCGAGCTCCCCAAGGGCCACTCGGCGGCCACCGTCGACCTCATCCGCCGGGTGCTGGACGAGGCCGGCCGGCCACTGTCCGCCCACGAGGTCGCCGCACGCTCGGGCGTCAGCCGCTCCACGGCCCAGCGGTACCTCAAGCACCTGGAGCGCAGCGGCCACATCACGCTGACCCTGAAGTACGGCGACACCGGCCGCCCCGAGCACCTCTACCGGTGGGCGGTCGCGCACTGACCGCCGGCGCTCGGGGGCGCCGCTACGACAAGGTCTTCCACATGCTCGACTTCCGCGGGGACCGTCGAACCCCTTGACAGCTCCCCCCGCGGGATCCGACTATCCCCGGGTGAACCTGTCAGACAGCCAGACAGCTGGCGATGTGCCCCGGCGGATCAGCGCGATGGAAGCGGTCCTGAACCATCTGCGCGGTGCCATCGAGCGGGGCGAGTACGCGGTCGGGGACAAGCTCCCCTCGGAGGCGGAGCTCTGCCGCCGTCTGGAAGTGAGCAGACCCGTGCTCCGGGAGGCGCTGCGGGCCCTCCAGACGATGGGCCTCACGGTCTCCCGCACCGGCAAGGGCACCTTCGTCGTCTCGGACGGCGCGGTCGCGGACCCGACCTTCGGCGACTACGCGGCGAGCGACCTCCTGGAGGTCCGTCGCCATGTGGAGATCCCGGTGGCCGGGTATGCGGCGCTGCGCCGTACACCGGAGGACCTCGACCACCTGACCCATCTGCTGGAGCGGATGGAGCGGGAGACCGACACCACCGCCTGGGTCGCGATGGACACCCTCTTCCACCTCGCCGTCGCCCAGGCGGCCCGCAACCCGGTCTTCCGCAGGGTCATCGAGGAGATCCGCGACGCGCTGGCCCGCCAGTCGGCGTTCCTCAACGAGCTCGGCGGACGGCGCGAACAGTCGAACCGCGAGCACCGGGCGATCGTCGAGGCGCTCGTCGACAGCTCCGAGCACGACGCCACGGAAGCCATGGCGCACCACCTCTCGCGCGTCGAGACGACGCTGACCACCATCGTGCGGCCTCCCCACCGCACGGACCCCTCCACGGAAGACGAGGAACGAGCGTGAGCGAGCACTCCCTCCGGCAGGCGGAACGGCAACCACAGCAGGACCCCGCGCGGCAGCGGCCGGGCGGCCATGTGGACGCGGGCGACGCCGGCTACAGCAAGTCCCTCACCTCCCGGCACGTCAACATGATCGCCATCGGCGGGGCGATCGGTACCGGGCTGTTCCTGGGCGCCGGTGGCCGGCTCGCCGACGCCGGGCCGTCGCTGGCGGTGGCGTACGCCCTCTGCGGGGTGTTCGCCTTCCTCGTCGTGCGTGCCCTGGGTGAGCTGGTGCTGCACCGGCCGTCCTCCGGGGCGTTCGTGTCGTACGCCCGTGAGTTCCTCGGCGAGAAGGGGGCGTTCGTCGCGGGCTGGATGTACTTCCTGAACTGGGCGACCACCGGGATCGCGGACATCACCGCGGTGGCGACCTACACGCACTACTGGGGGATGTTCTCCGACATCCCCCAGTGGGTGATCGCGCTGATCGCGCTCGCGGTCGTGCTGACCGTGAACCTGATCTCGGTGAAGATCTTCGGTGAGCTGGAGTTCTGGTTCGCGATCGTCAAGGTCGGCGCGCTGGTCGTCTTCATGCTGATCGGGATCTTCCTGCTGGTCACCCAGCACCCGGTCGGCGGCCACTCCCCCGGCCCGGCGCTGGTCGCCGACCACGGCGGGGTCTTCCCGGCCGGGACGCTGGCGATGCTGCTGGTCATCCAGGGCGTGGTGTTCGCCTACGCCTCGGTCGAGCTGGTCGGCGTGACCGCGGGCGAGACCGCGGAGCCGGAGAAGATCATGCCCCGGGCGATCAACTCGATCATGTGGCGGGTGGCGCTGTTCTACGTCGGCTCGGTGGTCCTGCTGTCGATGCTGCTGCCCTGGAGCTCCTACACGGCGGGCGAGAGCCCGTTCGTCACGGTGCTGTCCCGGGTCGGGGTGCCGGCCGCGGGCGGGGTGATGAACCTCGTCGTGCTCACGGCCGCGATGTCCAGCCTCAACTCCGGCCTCTACTCCACCGGGCGCATCCTGCGCTCGATGGCGATGTCGGGTTCCGCACCGCGGTTCACCGGCGTGATGAGCCGCAACCAGGTCCCGTACGGCGGCATCCTGCTCACCTCGGGCGTCTGCGTACTGGGCGTGGGCCTCAACTACGTCGTGCCGAGCCAGGCGTTCGAGATCGTGCTGAACTTCGCGGCGATCGGCATCCTCAGCACCTGGGCGATGATCATGATCTGTCATCTGCTCTTCTGGCGGAAGGCGCAGGCCGGGCAGCTCGTCCGTCCCGGCTACCGGCTCCCGGGCTCGCCCTGGACCGAGATCGTGACGCTGGTCTTCCTCGCCCTGGTACTGGTCCTGATGTGGGGCGACGGCGGCGCCGGCCGGACGACCGTGCTGTGCCTGCCGCTGATCGTGGCCGCGCTGGTCGGCGGCTGGTTCCTGGTACGGGGCCGGGTCGGCGCCGTACGGGAGGCCGCGGAGCGCGAGGCCGTCCCGGCCGGTCCCGCCGGTGGCCCCACCACACACCCCGAGAACACCGAAAGCACCGAGAACTGATCATGAGCCAGAGCTCCACCCTGTCGCGCCGCGCACCGAAGGCACCGCCCGAGGTGCGCGAACCGGCCCACGTTCCCGTCGCCCACGTGCGGCGCGGAGGCATCGTCGAGGGCGTCCACCACGGCTCGGTCGTGGTGCTGGCGGCCGACGGGAGCGTGGCGTTCCAGGCGGGCGACATCGAGGCCGCCTGCTACCCGCGCTCGGCGCTCAAGCCGGTCCAGGCGGTCGGCCTGCTGCGCGCGGGCCTGCCGCCACTGGACGACGAGGCGCTGGCCCTGGTCGCGGCCAGCCACTCCGGCACGGAACGCCACCTGGCCACCGCCCGGCGCATCCTGGACGCCGCCGGACTGACCGAGGACGCGCTGCGCAACGCCCCCGACCTGCCGTACGGGTCCGCCGAACGGGACGAGTGGCTCCGGCGCGGCCTCGGGCCCACCCGGCTCGCCCAGAACTGCTCGGGGAAGCACGCCGCCATGCTGTTCACCGCCCGGGCCCGGGGCTGGCCGCTGGACACCTACCTCGACCCGGGGCACCCGCTACAGGGAGAGCTCGCCGCCACCGTCGAGGACCTCACCGGTCAGGGCATCGCCCGGGTCACCGTCGACGGCTGTGGCGCCCCGCTGTTCGCGGTGTCGCTGCACGGGCTGACCCGGGCCGCTGCCCGGCTCGCGACGGCGGCCCCCGACACCCCCGAGGGCCGGGTCGCGCACGCCATGCGGACCCACCCGGAGCTGGTCTCCGGCCCGGGCCGGGACGTCGCCCGGCTGGTGCACGCCGTGCCCGGACTGCTCGCCAAGGACGGCTTCGAGGGCGTGCAGATCGCGGCGCTGCCGGACGGGCGGGCGGTCGGCGTGAAGATCGCCGACGGCGGCGACCGGGCCCGGATGCCGGTGACCGCGGCGGCGCTGGCCCGCTGCGGGGTCGACCCCGAGGTCCTCGCCCCGTTCGCCGCCACACCGGTCATCGGCGGCGGCGCACCGGTCGGTGAGCTGCGGGCGGCCGGCGCCCTGGCCCCGCACCCCGCCGAGAGCTGACAGTGCGCCACCCGGAACCCGCGGCCGCTCCCCCACTGCCCCTGACCACCTGACCGCCCCTCCCTCAGGCACCGCCCGAGCCCCACCTCCCGAAGGACCACCCGCACCATGACTGCCGCCGCCCACCGCCGCGAACACGACCTGCTCGGCGACCGCGACATACCCGAGGACGCCTACTGGGGCGTGCACACCCTGCGCGCCTCGGAGAACTTCCCCATCACCGGCACGCCCATCGCCGCCTACCCGCACCTGATCAATGCGCTCGCCGCCGTCAAGGAGGCCGCGGCCCGGGCCAACGAGGGCCTCGGGCTGCTCGACCCGCAGCGGGCCGACGCCATCGCCGCCGCCTGCCGGGAGATCCGCTCCGGCCGGCTGCACGACCAGTTCGTCGTCGACGTCATCCAGGGCGGCGCCGGCACCTCGACGAACATGAACGCCAACGAGGTGATCGCCAACCGGGCGCTGGAGATCCTGGGCCACGACAAGGGCGACTACCACCACCTGCACCCCAACGAGCACGTCAACCTCAGCCAGTCGACCAACGACGTCTACCCGACCGCCGTCAACGTCGCCACGATCATCGCCGTGCGGGAGTTGCTCGACGCGATGACGGTGCTGCGGGAGGCCTTCGCCGCCAAGGCCGAGGAGTTCCGCGACGTCCTCAAGATGGGCCGCACCCAGCTCCAGGACGCGGTGCCGATGACGCTGGGCCAGGAGTTCTCCGCGTACGCGGTGATGCTGGAGGAGGACCAGAGCCGGCTGGCCGAGGCGGTGCTGCTCATCCACGAGATCAACCTCGGCGCCACCGCCATCGGCACCGGCCTCAACGCCCCCCGGGGGTACGCCGAAGCGGCCCGCGAGCACCTGGCCGCCCTCACCGGACTGCCGCTGGTCACCGCCGCCAACCTCGTCGAGGCCACCCAGGACTGCGGGGCCTTCGTCCACCTCTCCGGCGTCCTCAAGCGCATCGCCGTCAAACTCTCCAAGAGCTGCAACGACCTGCGGCTGCTGTCCTCGGGCCCGCGCGCGGGGTTGGCGGAGATCAACCTGCCGCCGGTGCAGGCCGGTTCGAGCATCATGCCCGGCAAGGTGAACCCGGTGATCCCCGAGGTCGTCAACCAGGTCGCCTTCGAGGTCATCGGCAACGACGTCACCATCACCATGGCCGCCGAAGCCGGCCAGCTCCAGCTGAACGCCTTCGAGCCGGTCATCCTGCACTCGCTCTCGGAGAGCATCACCCACCTCGGCGCCGCCTGCCGCACCCTCGCCGAGCGCTGCGTGGCCGGTATCACCGCCAACACCGAGACTCTCCGCGCCAGCGTGGAGAACTCCATCGGCCTGGTCACCGCGCTCAACCCGCACATCGGCTACACCGCCGCCACCGCGATCGCCAAGGAGGCCCTGGCGACCGGCCGGGGGGTCGCCGAACTCGTCCTGGAACAGGGGCTGCTGCCGGCCGACCGGCTCGCCGCGCTGCTGCGCCCGGAGGAGATCGCCGGCACCGGCCGCGACCTCGCCTCGACCTGAGCCGAGGCTCCCGTACCGGGGCGCGGCTCGACGGCCCGTCCGGTGGCCGGTCGGCGGCACCCTGCGGGCAGGATGGTCCGGGGCTCGTGCGCCGTATGCGGCACATGAGCCCCGGAAGGCACCGACCGGCCCGAGAATCGGTACCGGAACGGGCAGGACACAGGCACGAGGGAGAGAGACCGGATGCGTATCGCGCTCTGTCAGATGACGGCATCGACCGATCCCGAGGAGAACCTCGCGAACGTACAGGACCATGTGCGTCGGGCCGCGGACGAAGGGGCCCGGCTGGCGGTCCTCCCCGAGGCCTCCATGGTGCGGTTCGGGGTGCCGCTGGGGCCGGTGGCCGAGCCGCTGGACGGGCCGTGGGCCGAGGGGGTGCGCGCCGTCGCGCGCGAGACGGGTGTGACGGTGGTGGTGGGCATGTTCACCCCGGCACCCGACGGGCGGGTCGCCAACACCCTGCTGGCCACCGGGCCGGAGGTCGAGGAGTCCTACGACAAGATCCACCTCTATGACGCCTTCGGGTTCCGGGAGTCCGACACGGTCGCCGCCGGCAGCCGGGTGGTGACCATCGACGTCGAGGGCGTCCGGGTGGGCCTGGCGACCTGTTACGACCTGCGGTTCCCCGAGCTCTTCCGGGCGCACGCGGACGCCGGGGCGACGGTGTCCGTGCTGCCCGCGTCCTGGGGCGCGGGACCGGGCAAGGTCGCCCAGTGGGACCTGCTGGTGCGGGCCCGCGCGCTGGACGCTACCGTCTGGCTGGCGGCCGTCGGCCAGGCCGCCCCCGATCCGACGGCCGACCCGGAGGAGCGCACCAAGGCCCCGACCGGCGTCGGGCACAGCGCACTGGTCGGCCCGGACGGCACGGTTCGCGCCCAACTTGGCGGCGAGCCCGGCCTGTTGACCGCCGAGGTGGACGCCGAGGAGACCGCACGGGTGCGGCGTGCGGTGGCCGTGCTGGACAACCGCCGGCTGTAGGGGCCGTCTCCCCCTCTCCGGGGGACCGCCCCGCCCGGCACCGGCCCGGGTCGGCCGCCTGACCGGCGGCCGACCGGGTCATGCGGCCAGGAGGAGACGCTGGGTCGCCCGGATGTGGTGGTCGATGGCCGCGCAGGTGGCCGCGGTGTCCCCGGCGGCAAGGCCGTCCAGGATCCGGCGGTGTGCGGCGAGCACCTCGTCCCGGCGGTCGCCCGAGCGGTACAGCGCGCTCGCACCGGCCCTGGCCTGCCGGCTGCGCAGCGAGTCGTACTGACGGCTCATCAGCGCACTGCCGACCGCGCCGACCAGCGTGCCGTGGAAGCGGTGTTCGGCGGCGAGGAACTCCGCGACGCCGTCCGCGTCGCGCAGCGCGACCTGCTCGTCGAGGATGACGGCCATCGCCTCGACGGGTGCGGTGCCCTCGGCCGTGGTGCGCTCGACGGCGAACCGCTCGATCAGCCCGCGCATCTCCATCAGCTCGCGGATCTCCCGGCCGGACAGCGGGGCGATGTGCGCCCCGCGCTTGGGCACCAGCCGCACCAGGTCCTCGGCGGCGAGCAGCAGCAGGGCTTCCCGGATCGGCGTGCGCGAGACGCCGATCCGGTCGGCGATCTCCTGCTCGGACAGGAACCGGTCCTGCATCTCCGGGTCGGTCAACACGCTGCCCTTGAGATACGCGTAGGCCTTCTCACGCCCCGACTGCATCGCCCGTACTCCCCACACCATGAACGGCATACACGCCGTATGCGAAGGCTACACGTCGGAGAGGGATCAACGACGCACCGCGGGCCAGGTTCCTGACGGAATGTCACAATGCTCCGCGCTGTCGCCCGCGACCGGTCGCCTCACGGGAGGAACTTCACCTCTGGGAAGGCCGCGCTCGGGCCGTCGAGCGGACGCCCCCGCCGGGTCGAGCCGGTTGACGTGGCCCTGCCCGCCGCCACGGTGTTCCCCGCCTGCGGCTGCTGCGCGGGGCGGGGTCGTGGCGGCGGGCAGGGTCACGGCCTGACGGGTCAGCCGCCGGCGGGCCTACCGGGCGTCCTCCCGCAGCAGGTCGGCGCACTTCTCGCCGATCATCATGGTGGTGATGCACGGGTTGACGGTGACCAGCTCCGGCATCACCGAACCGTCCGCGACGCGCAGGCCGGCGACGCCCTTGACCCGCAACCGGGCATCCAGCGGGGCGGTGACGTCCTCGTCGGCGCCCATCTTCACCGTCGAGGAGGGGTGGTAGACGGTGTTGTGGGTGGCCCGGATGTAGTCCAGCAGCTCGTCGTCGGTGTGGACGTCGGGGCCGGGGGCGAGCTCGGCGCCCGCCCAGCCGGAGAGCGCGGGCCGGGCGGCGATCTCGCGGGCGAGGCGGAGGCCGTGGGTCATCACCCGCACGTCGTGCTCGTGGGTGAAGTAGCGCGGGTCGACCCTGGGCTTGTCGCGGAAGTCGCGGGTGCGCAGCCGGACCGTGCCGCGCGAGCGGGCCCGGGTGACGTTCGGGGTGAGGCAGAAGGCGTTCTCCGAGGTGGGGTAGCCGTGCCGGGCGGTGTTCAGGTCGAACGGCACCGAGCCGTAGTGGAACATCAGGTCCGGGCGGTCCAGACCGGGCTCGGTGTCCGCGAAGATGCCGATCTCCCACCACTGCGTGGATGTGGACACCATCGGCTGCTTCGCCTCCCACATGATCACGCCCTCGGGGTGGTCCTGGAGGTTCTCGCCGACGCCCGGGGAGTGGACGAGCACGTCCACCCCCACCTCCCGCAGGTGGTCGGCCGGGCCGATGCCGGAGAGCATCAGCAGCTTGGGCGTGTCGATCGAGCCGCAGGAGACGACGGTCTCGCGGCGCGCCGTCACCGTCCGGGTGTGGATCAGGTCGGGGTCGAGGTACTCGGCTCCGGTGCAGCGCCGATCGGCGTCGATCAGCAGGCGCTTGGCACGCACCCCGGTGCGCACCGTGAGGTTGGGACGCCTGCCCATGATCGGGTGGAGGTAGGCCACGGAGGAGGACTGCCGGGTGTTGTTCTCGTCCGAGTTGATCTGGAACCAGTGGGCACCGCGGACGACCGTCCGGCCCGTGTTGAACGGGGTGGTGGGGATGCCCTGTTCGGCACAGGCCGCCAGCAGTGCGGTGCCGCAGGGGTCCTCACCCTTGATGGTGCGCAGGGTGACCGGGCCGTTGCGGCCGTGGTGGTCACCGGGCGCGTCGTTGTTCTCCAGCCGCCGGTAGAGCGGGAAGCAGTCGGCCGCGCTCCAGCCCGCACACCCCAGCGCGGCCCACTCGTCGAGGTCCTCGGCCGGCGCCCAGAACGCGATACAGGAGTTGTGCGAGGAGCAGCCGCCGAGCACCCTGGCGCGGGCGTGCCGCATAAAGCTGTTGCCGTTCTCCTGCGGCTCGACCGGATAGTCCCAGTCGTAGCCGGACTCCAGCAGGCCCATCCAACGGTCCAGCCGCAGGACGTTGTCGTCCCCGACGTCCGAGGGGCCGGCCTCCAGCACGCACACCGTGACGGTCGGGTCCTCGCTGAGCCGGGCGGCCACGACGTTCCCGGCGGTTCCGCCACCGACGATCACATAGTCGAACTCTTCGTGGGACATGGGTAGTTGACCTCCTTGCAGGTCGGGGTCAGTCCTGCGCCGGCACGGTGGCCGGGGGTTCGGTGGCGGTCGGGGCGTCCGGGGAGGACTGCGGCGCGGCGTGCTCGGCCAGCACGCCGGTGCGGTGGCGCTGGACGCACCAGTAGTACGCGAAGCCGCCCCCTGCCACGACCCCGACGAACAGCACCGCGCCCCAGCGCAGATACCAGTGGTGGGGCGGGGTGGCGTTGTAGACGGCGTCCCGGGGCCAGGCGAGGTTGACGATCATGCCAGCGCCCCAGAGGACGGCGAGGACGTTGACCGGCAGACCCCAGCGCCCCAGCGTGAAGCGGCCGCCGTCGGCCGGCACCCATCTGCCGCGCACCCTGGCCACCAACATCGGGGCGGTGACCAGCAGATACGCCAGGTAGATCATGATGATGCCGATGCTGGTCACCACGGAGAAGATCTGCGGCTGGCGGATGTTGATCAGCAGGACGGCCAGCGAGAGCACGCCGACGACGACCGCGGGCAGCACCGGGGTCTGGAAGCGCGGGCTGACCTTCGCCATCAGCGACGCGGCCGGCAGGTTGGTGTCCCGGGCCATCGCGAACGCCAGCCGGATGGCGGCGGTGTGCACCGCCAGCGCGCAGACCGTGACCGCGATCAGCACGCACCACAGCATGGCCTTGCCGCCGGTGTCACCGAGCACGTCCAGAACGACGTATTGCAGCCCGTCGGTGCTCAGCCCCTTGCCGTTCAGGCTGCTCACGCTCATCAGGGCGAGCAGCAGGACGAGCCCGCCCAGGACGAACGAGGCGATCAGCGCACGGAGGATGGCGCGCGGGGCGTTGCGCGAGGGGTCGAGGGACTCCTCGCCGAGCGAGGCCGCGGTGTCGAAGCCGTACATGACGTAGGCGGAGGCCAGCGAGGCGGTGAGGAAGGCGCCGAGGTAGCCGAGGTGCTGACCGGTGCCGATGTGGTGGGTCTGGAGGACGACGTCCGGACCGCGGACGATGTGTACGGCGAAGAGCGCGATCAGCACGACCGTCGCGATCAGCTCGACGAAGACGCCGGCGGTGTTGATGCGGGCCATCAGCTTGACGCCGAAGGCGTTCACCAGCGTCGTGAAGAGGATCAGCACGGCGGCCAGCAGGACCGCGTTGGTCGCGGTGTCGTACGTACCGCTGCCGTCGCCGATGACCTGGAAGGCGGTGGAGATCTGCGGGAGCGTCAGTTGATAGGCGAGTGCCACCGCCGACAGCGACACGATCGAGGCGACCAGCATCATCCAGCCCGCCAGCCAACCGATGTGCGGATTGCCGAGCTTCTTGGCCCAGTTGTAGACGGAACCGGCGACGGGATGGCGGGCGGCCAGCTCCGCGAAGGACAGCGCGACCATCAACTGGCCGACGAAGACCATCGGCCAGGACCACCAGTAGGCCGGGCCGCCGTGCCCGTAGCCGAAGTAGAAGAGCTGGAAGGTGCCGGTCAGGATGGAGATGTAGCTGATGCCGGCGGCGAAGGTGTGGAAGTTGCCGAGGGTGCGCTTGAGTTCGGGCCGGTAGCCGAACTCCGCCAGTGCCGCGTCGTCCGGAGGCGCCGCCGACTGTGGTGACGCCTCATCAGGTGCTCGCAAGGGCCTTCCTCCTCAGATGACTCACTCGAACCAGTACTGCGCCTTCGGGGCGGTGTTCCGCCAGATGTGCTTGGTCTCGCGGTACTCCGCGAGACCGGTGGGGCCCAGTTCCCGGCCGTTCCCCGACTGCTTGAAGCCGCCCCACTCCGCCTGCGGGAGGTAGGGGTGGTAGTCGTTGATCCAGACGGTGCCCAGGCGCAGCGCCGAGCCGACCCGGTCGGCCCTGGCCTGGTCGGTGGTCCAGACGGCGCCGGCCAGTCCGTAGACGGTGTCGTTGGCGAGCCGTACCGCCTCGTCCTCGTCGGTGAAGCGCTCCACCGTCAGCACCGGCCCGAAGGACTCCTCGCGGACCACCGACATGGCGCCGTGGCATCCGTCGAGCACGGTCGGCAGGTAGTAGAAGCCGCCGGCGAGCGCGGGGTCGTCGGGGCGGGCGCCGCCGCAGCGCAGTACGGCACCCTCGGCGAGCCCGGCGGCCACGTACGCCTCGACCTTGGCGCGGTGCTCGGCGGAGATCAGCGGTCCGGTGCGGGCGTGCTCGTCGAAGGGTCCGCCGAGCCGGATCAGCCGGGCGCGGCGCACGACCTCGTCGACCAGGCGGTCGTGCAGGGCGTCCTCGACCAGCAGCCGGGCGCCGGCCGAGCAGACCTGACCGGAGTGCAGGAAGACCGCGGTGAGGGCGTGGTCGACGGCCGCCTCGAAGTCGGCGTCGGCGAAGACGATGTTGGGGTTCTTGCCGCCGAGTTCGAGGGCGACGCGCTTGACGGTGCCGGCCGCGGCGGCCATGATCCGGCGCCCGGTGGCCAGCCCGCCGGTGAAGGAGACCAGGTCCACGTCCGGGTGGTCGGCGAGCGGGGCACCGACCTCCGGGCCGGCGCCCAGGACCAGGTTGGCCACCCCGTCCGGCAGCCCGGCCTCCTGGAGCAGCCGGACCAGGGCGACGGCGGTGTGCGGGGTGAGTTCGCTGGGCTTCAACACGAAGGCGTTGCCCGCGGCGAGCGCCGGGGCGACCTTCCAGGCGGTCTGGAGCAGCGGGTAGTTCCAGGGCGTGATCAGGGCGCAGACGCCGACCGGCTCGTGGACGATGCGGCTGTCGACGGCGGGGACGCCCGGATCGGTCACCCGGCCGTCCTCGGTGCCGGCGAGCCGCCCGAAGTAGCGGAAGCAGGCGGCGATGTCGTCCAGGTCGGCCTCGCTCTCGACCAGGCGCTTGCCGGTGTCGAGGGACTCCGCGCGGGCCAGCGCGGGCTTGTCGCGGACGAGCAACTCGGCGACCCGCAGCAGCAGATCGCCGCGTTCGGCACCCGGTGTGTGCGGCCACGGGCCTTCGTCGAAGGCCCGCCGGGCGGCGGCGATCGCGTCCAGCACGTCCTTGCCGCCGGCCTCGTCGACGACGGCGACCAGGCTGCCGTCGGCCGGGCAGCGGATCTCGCGGGTCCGCCCGCCGAGCGCGGCGCGCCACCGGCCGTCGATGAACAACTCAGCCACGCTCGTCCTCCAGCTGCTCGGTGACCCACTGGTGGAAGGCGCCGATGTGGTGCTCGCTGGGGACGAGCACCCCGCCGTCGCGGTACGCGCGGGAGCTCATGGCCGGCTGGGTGCGCTCGCAGGCGTCGAAGTCCTGGGCGTTGACGCGGTGGAAGAGCTCGACAGACTTGGAGACGTCGGCGCCGGAGTCCACCGCCTCGGGCAGGTACAGCCAGTCGCACTCGATGACCGTGCGGTCGGCGGCCATCGGGAACATCCGGTGGACGATGACGTGGTCGGGGACGAGGTTGACGAACACCTGCGGGCGGACGGTGATCGCGTAGTAGCGGCGGTCCTGGGCGTCCGCGACGTCCGGCAGCCGGCCGAAGCCGGCGCTGCCGTCGACGGTGAACCCGGCGGCCTCCTCGGCGAACTCCGCGCCGTGGCCGACGTAGTACTGGGCGGCGAAACCGTCCGCGAACTCCGGTAGGACCTCGGTGAGTTCGGGGTGGATGGTGGCGCAGTGGTAGCACTCCATGAAGTTCTCGATGACGAGCTTCCAGTTGGCGCGCACGTCGTAGGTGATCCGCCGGCCGAGCGCGAGGGCTTCGGTGCGGTAGTGCTCGATGGCGGCCGGATCGCCCAGCCGCTCGGTGGCCGCGCCGATCACGGTGTCCTCGAAGGACGGCGGCCGGTCGGCCAGGCACACCCAGGCGTAGCCGAGCCACTCCCGGAGCGGGACGGTGACCAGTCCGCGTTCGGTGCGGTCGACGTCCGGCATCTTCTGGAGGTTGGGGGCGGCCACCAGACGGCCGTCGAAGTCGTAGGTCCAGGCGTGGTAGGGGCACTGGAGGTTGCGGCGGACCTCACCGGACGCCTCGGTGCACAGCCGGGCGCCGCGGTGCCGGCAGATGTTGAGGAAGGCGCGCAGCTCACCGGCGCGGTTGCGGGTGATCAGGACGCTCTCCCGGCCGACCTGCACGGTGCGGAAGGCGCCGGGCCCGGCCAGGTCGGAGCCGCGGACGGCGCAGAACCACAGCCGCTCGAAGATCCTCTCCTGCTCCAGCCGGAAGACCTCCGGGTCGGTGTAGTGGTGGCCGGGGAGGGTGGCGATCAGACTGGGGGAGATCGGGGTCGTCGTCACGGGCGTACTCCTCAGGCGGGCGCGGCGGCGGGCCGGCTAGGGGTCTCCCCGGCGAAGCGGGGGGAAGGGTCGAAGAGGCCGATCGGGTGCGCGGTGGTGCCGGTCAGGGCCAGATCGGCGACGATCTCGCCGACGACGGGGACGAACTTGAAGCCGTGCCCGGAGAACCCGCAGGCCACGGTGACGGACTCCGGGTGCGCGGGGTGGCGGGCGATGACGAAGTGCTCGTCGGGGGTGTTGGAGTACATGCAGGTGGCGGCCTTGAGGAAGGTGCCGGGCAGGTCGGGGATGCACGGGGACATGTGGTCCGCCATGGCCTGCACCTCGTGGTCGTGCACGGTCCGGTCGATGGTCCCCGGCGTGCACACCACGCCCTTGCGGAAGAAGGCGACCTTGGCCCCGAGCTCCGGTCCGTCGATGGACGGGAAGCCGTAGACCTGGACGCCGGCCGCGTCCTCCCAGATGTAGACGGGGTGGTGCTCGGGCAGGAAGGGCCGGACTCCGCCGGTCGGCTGGAACCAGTACATGATCTGCCGCTCGATGGTGAACGGCACCCCGAGGTCGGTGAGCAGCTCCGGCGCCCAGGCACCCGGGCAGATCACCAACTGGCCCGCGGTGTAGGTGTTCTCCGCGGTGTGCACGCGTACGCCGTCCCGGTACGGCTCCCAGCGCGTCATCGGCTCGTCGAAGTGCAGCGTGGCGCCCTGCCGGGTGGCGAGCTGGAGGTGGGCGGCGACGGTGTTCTCGGGGCGGACCAGGCCGGCCTTCGCCTCGTAGAGCGCCACCTCGTCGTCGGCCGGGGCCAGGGTGGGGAAGCGACGGCGGATCTCCTTGGCGTCGAGCATCTCGTGGGGCAGGTCCCACTGCCGGGCGGAGCGCAGCGAACCGGAGACGGTCCGCGAGTCGGGGCGGCCGACCATCACCCCGCCGCACAGGGTGGCGATCTCCCGGCCGGTCGCCCGCTCCAGCTCGTCGTACAGCTCGTACGAGCGGAGCAGCAGCGGCACGTACGCCGGGTCCTCGAAGTAGGACTGCCGGGTGATCCGCGAACCTCCGTGGCTGGAGCCGCGGTTGTGGACCGGACCGAACCTCTCCAGGCCGAGCACCCGGGCGCCGCGCGCCGAGAGGTGGTGGGCGGCGGCGCTGCCCATCCCGCCCAGTCCGATGACGATCACGTCGTAAGTGGGGGACACGGTGGCCTCCTTGGTGCGTCGCAGCACGGGGTCGACGGCGACTGTGGTCACTTCAAGATGTGGGTCATCTTCGGGTCGAAGAGCGGCTCGTCGGCGACGGTCGCCGGGAGCCTGTTGCCGAAGTACTCGATGTGCACGGCGGTGCCGGTGGCGAGCGGCGGCAGCCAGGCGTACGCGATGCACCGGCCCAGCGTGTAGCCGTACCCCGCACTGGTGACGTAGCCGGCGGGGGCGCCGCCCGATCCGGCGGAGTCGGGCGTGGGGACGTGCACCGGCTCCTTGCCCAGGACGTTGGCCGCGGGGTCGTCGAGGAGGAGGGCGGCGAGCTTGCGGCCGACGGGGGCGTCGTCGAGCGCGGCGCGGCCCAGGAACTCCTTGTCCGTGCGCACCGCGAAGCCGAGGCCCGCCTCGTACGGGTTGTGCTCGTCGGTCATGTCGACGCCCCAGGCGCGGTAGCCCTTCTCCAGGCGCAGGCTGTTGAACGCGCTCCGGCCGGCGGCGATCACGCCGTACTCCCGGCCCGCCTCCCACAGCGTGTCCCAGAGTCGGAGCCCCAGGTCGGCGGTGGTGTACAGCTCCCAGCCCAGCTCGCCGACGTAACTCAGGCGCATCGCCGTCACCGGAACGTGGCCGAGGTGGGTCTGCTTGGCGCGGAAGTAGCCGAAGCCCTCGTGTGAGAAGTCGTCGCGGGTCAGCGGCTGGACGAGGTCGCGGGCGAGCGGTCCCCAGACGCCGATGCAGCAGGTGCCCGAGGTGATGTCCCTGATCTGGACGTCGGTGGGCGCGTGCCGCAGCAACCAGTCGAGGTCCGCGGGGGAGTTGGCGCCGATCTGGAAGCGGTCGGGGGCCAGGCGGGCGACGGTGAGGTCGGAGCGGATGCCGCCGGTCTCGTCGAGCAGCAGGGTGTAGGTGACCGCACCGGGCTTCTTGCGGATGTTGTTGGTGGTCATCCGGTGCAGGAAGTCCCGTGCGCCGGGGCCGGTGACCTCCAGCCGGCGCAGCGGCGTCATGTCGTACAGGGCGACCTTCTCCCGGGTGGCCCTGGCCTCGGCGGCGGCGATCGGCGACCAGTAGCGCGCCGACCAGGCGTCCCGCTCGGGGAGCCGGATGTCCTCGGCGAGCGGGGCGTTGGCCTCGTACCAGTGCGGGCGCTCCCAGCCGCCGCCTTCCAGGAAGTACGCGCCGAGCTCCTGCTGGCGCGGGTAGAAGGGGCTGGTGCGCAGCGGCCGGGGCCGCTCCATGGGCTGGAGCGGGTGGATGACGTCGTAGACCTCGACGAAGTTCTGGGCCCCGCGGTCGGCGACGTAGGCCGGTGAGCGCTGGACGTCCTCGAAGCGGTTGAGGTCGCACTCGTGGAGGTCGAGGGCGGGCCGGCCGTCGGTCATCCACTCGGCGACGGCCTTGGCGACGCCCGCGGAGTGGGTGACCCAGACCGCCTCGGCCAGCCAGAATCCGCGCAGGTCACGGGATTCGCCGAGGACCGGCATCCCGTCGGGCGTGAAGGAGAAGACCCCGTTGAAGCCTTCTGCCACCCGGGACTCGCCCAGCGCCGGGAGCAGCTCGATGCTGTCCTGCCAGCTCGGTGCGAAGTCGTCCTCGGTGAACGGCAGCGAGGACGGCATGACCGGAGCGTCGTCGAAGGCCGGGACGGCGAACGGGTCGACGGGCATCGGGCGGTGGGCGTAGGAGCCGATCCCGAGTCGGTCGGTGTGCTCGCGGAAGTACAGGTCGCGGTCCTGGAACCGCAGGATCGGCCTGCTCGCTTCCGTACGGGCGTCGTTGACGCCGGCGAGTTCGGGCAGCGGCGCGGTCGTGGCGTACTGGTGGGCCAGCGGCAGCAGCGGTACGTCCACCCCGGCCAGGGCTCCGATCACCGGCCCCCAGAAGCCGGCGGCGGAGACGACGTGGTCGGCGGGGAAGGCGCCCCGGTCGGTGACGACGCCGGTGACCCGGCCGTCCGCGCGCTCGATACCGGTGACGGTGTGCCGCTCCAGGAAGCGGGCGCCGCGGGCGGTGGCCCGCTCCCGCTGGGCGCGGCAGGCGAGCAGGGCACGGGCCAGCCCGTCGTCGGGGGTGTGGAAGCCGCCGTACAGCCTGGTCTCGTCCAGCATCGGCCACAGTTGCGTGCACTGCTGCGGGGTGAGCAGTGCACCGCGTACGCCCCAGGAGGCGGCGAGCCCGGCCTTGCGGTGCAGATCGGCCCAGCGGGCCTCGGTGGTGGCGACCTCCAGACCACCGACCGGATGGAAGCAGGGCAGTCCGTCGACCTCCAGGGAGCGCAGCTTCTGGACGGTGTAGGCGGCGAACTCGGTCATGGTCCTGGAGGGGCTGGTCTGGAAGACCAGGCCCGGTGCGTGCGAGGTGGAGCCGCCGGGGGCCGGCAGCGGCCCCTGTTCGAGGACGGTGACGTCGGTCCAGCCGCGGGCGGTCAGCTCGTCGGCGAGGGAGCAGCCGACGATGCCGGCGCCGATGACAACCACACGGGAACTGTTTGCGGGCGTACGGGACATGCCCCTCCTCCTGCTGGTCGGGGTGGTCGACGGGGTGTCACGCCGGGTCAGGTTCGGGTGGGGTGGGCGACGCCGTCACAGGACGACGACGGAGCGCAGCACCTGGCCGTCCCGCATCTTGGCGAACGCGGTCTCCACCTCGTCCAGGCCGATCGTCTCGGTGACGAAGCCGTCGAGGTCGAGCCGTCCGCTGAGGTAGCGGTCGATGAGGACGGGGAAGTCGCGGCTGGGCAGGCAGTCGCCGTACCAGGAGGACTTCAGGGCGCCGCCGCGGGAGAAGAGGTCGATCAGCGGCAGCTCGATGCACATGTCCGGATCGGGGACGCCGACCTGGACCAGCGTGCCGGCCAGGTCGCGCATGGAGAACGCCTGGCGGTAGGTCTCGGGCCGGCCGACCGCGTCGATCACCACGTCCGCGCCGTGCCCGCCGGTGAGTTCCCGGACCGCCTCGACCGGGTCCGTACCCCGGGAGTTGACGGTGTGGGTGGCCCCGAAGCGGGTGGCGCCGTCGAGCTTCCGCTCGTCGATGTCCACCGCGATGACCCGGCGGGCGCCGGCGATCGAGGCACCGGCGATGGCGGCGTTGCCGACGCCGCCGCAGCCGATGACGGCGACGGTGTCGCCGCTGCCCACTTGCCCGGTGTGGACGGCGGCGCCGTAGCCGGCCATCACTCCGCAGCCGATCAGTCCGGCGGCCTCCGGGCGCGCGGAGGGGTCGACCTTCACCGCCTGTCCGGCGGCGACCAGCGTCTTCTCGGCGAAGGCGCCGATGCCCAGCGCGGGGGTGAGTGGGGTGCCGTCCAACAGGGTCATCGACTGCGCGGCGTTGCGGGAGTCGAAGCAGTACCAGGGCCGACCGCGGCGACAGGACCGGCAGCTGCCGCACGGCGCCCGCCAGGCGAGTACGACGTAGTCGCCCGGGGCAAGATCCGTGACGCCGGGGCCGACCGCCTCGACGGTGCCGGCCGCCTCATGGCCCAGCAGGAAGGGGAACTCGTCGTTGATCGCGCCGTCCCGGTAGTGCAGATCGGTGTGGCAGACACCGCAGGCCTGCACCGCCACCAGCACCTCGCCCGGGCCGGGATCCGGCACCATGATCGTCTGCAACTCGACCGGTGCGCCCTGTTTCGCCGCGACGACGGCATGGACTTCGTGTGGCATGCCCTACCCCTCATTGTTGCGCAGTGCACGACTGGTTGCGCGATGAGAGACATAGTGGGAACGCTGTATCGGCACCGTCAAGAGGTACGGCCCAGCCGTTGGTAAAAGGCGCGTTACGCGTCCGGACACCACTGCGGGGCCGGAACATACGCTCCGGCCCCGCCTCGACACCCCCGCCCGTCAGCCGCTCAACAGGCGTACCCCATCCGCCGGGAGAGCTCCTCAGCTGCGGAAACGGTGCCCTTGACAACCTCGGGCAGCCGCTCCTCGTCCAGCCGGTAGGCCGGCACCGAGACGCTGATCGCGCCGATCACCGAACCGTCGTGCGCCCGCACCGGCGCCGCGACCGCGCGCAGCCCGAGCTCCAGCTCCTCCACCGCCATCGCGAAGCCCCGCTCCACGACCTGCTTGAGCTCACGGCGCAGCACCTCGGCCGAGGTGACCGTCCGCTCGGTGAGCCGGGGCAACTTCCGCCCCAGGACGGCCTCCTGGACCGGTGCGGGCTGGTACGCGAGCAGCGCCTTGCCGCTGGACGTGGCGTGCAGCGGCGTCCGCCGGCCGAGCCAGTTCTGCGCGGTGACCGATGCCGGGCCCCGCGCCTGCATGATGTTGACCGCGGCATCGCTCTCCAGCACCGCGATGTTGACCGTCTCCCCCAGCTCGTCGGCCAGCTGCCGGCAGACCGCCGCGCCCTCCTGGGAGATGTCCAGCCGCACCGCCGCCGCACTGGCCAGCCGCAACACCCCGGCGCCGAGGTAGTACTTGCCGCGCTCCTGCTCCTGGGCGACCAGCCCGCGGCTCTCCAGCACTCCGAGCAGCCGGAACGCGGTCGACTTGTGCACTCCCAGCTCGTCGGCGACCTCGGTCACCCCGGCCTCGCCGAGCCGCGCCAGGATCTCCAGCACGGTCACCGCCCGGTCCACCGACTGCACGGCGCTCGCGGGACTCTTCGACGGTTTGCCCTCCGCCTGCTCCTCCACGTTGTCGGTCATGTATTGGATCTCACCACCTGGGAACCCGCTCGCGGGTCCGATTCTGAACGGCCGGCTTTTCCGGGGAACGCTTGACGCATGGA
Organism: Streptomyces sp. NPDC048506; assembly: GCF_040651315.1. Taxonomy (NCBI): domain Bacteria; kingdom Bacillati; phylum Actinomycetota; class Actinomycetes; order Kitasatosporales; family Streptomycetaceae; genus Streptomyces; species Streptomyces sp. NPDC048506. The sequence goes on along the minus strand of NZ_JBEZIX010000008.1, from coordinate 1,737 downwards.
CTCCCCGTCTGGATTCTGTTGCGCATAGCGCTCCATCGTGCGCAACGCGAAACTCGATGATACCGAACAGTAACAGGGGGGTCCTGTGATTCCTGTCTGCCATCTCGCCGACCTGCCCGCAGGCGAGTCCGTACGCATCGACACCGCACCTCCGATCGCCGTCTTCAACGCCGACGGGCAGCTGTACGCCATCGACGACACCTGCACCCACCAGGACGCCTCGCTCGCGGACGGCTGGCTGGAGGGGTGTCTGGTCGAATGCCCGCTCCACGCCGCTTCATTCGATCTCCGCACCGGGGCGCCCACCTGCCTGCCCGCGCGCCGAGCCGTGCGCACCCATCCGGTGACCGTCGAGGACGGCATGATCTACGTCCACCACGTGGCCGAGGAGGGCACCGCCGCATGAGGTCGGTCGCTGTCATCGGAGCCTCGCTCGCGGGGCTGTACACCGCGCGGGCCCTGCGCGCCCAGGGGTTCGACGGCCGGCTGGTGATCGTCGGGGACGAGCAGCACCGCCCCTACGACCGGCCGCCGCTGTCCAAGGACTTCCTGACCGGCGCCACCGGCCAGGACGACCTGGCCCTCGCCGACGCCGAGGAGATCGCCGAGCTCGACGCCGAGTGGCTGCTCGGCACCCGCGCCACCGGCCTCGACACCGCCGCCGGCGCGGTCCTCCTGGACGGCGGCCGGTCCCTCACCACCGACGGCGTGGTCATCGCCACCGGCGCGATCCCCCGCCGTCTTCCCGGGCCGGCACCCGCGGGCACACACACCCTGCGCACCCTCGATGACGCCCGGGCGCTCCGCGCCGACCTCGGCCGCGGCCCCTCCCGGGTCGTGGTGATCGGCGCCGGCTTCATCGGCGCCGAGGTCGCCTCCTCCTGCGCCGCCCTCGGCCACGAGGTCACCGTCGTCGAAGCGGCCCCCCTGCCCCTGCTCCCCCAACTCGGCGAGGAGATGGCCCGGATCTGCTCCGGCCTGCACGCCGACCACAAGGTCGCCCTCCTCACCGGCACCGGCGTCCGCCGCCTGCACGGCGCCGCCGACGGCCGGATCACCGCGGTCGAACTCACCGACGGCCGCCTGCTCCCCGCCGAGATCGTGGTCGTCGGGATCGGCATCCGGCCAGAGACGGCCTGGCTCGAAGCCTCCGGTCTGCCGCTGGACGACGGCGTCGTCTGCGACGCCGGCTGCGTCACCTCGCTGCCCAACGTCGTGGCCGTCGGCGATGTCGCCAAGGTGGCCGGCAGCCGTGCCGAACACTGGACCAGCGCCACCGAGCAGGCCGCCACCGCCGCCCGGAACCTGCTCGCCGGCAGCACCGTCACCACCCACCGCGCGCTGCCCTACTTCTGGTCCGACCAGTACGGCGTCCGCATCCAGTTCGCCGGCCGGCGAGGCCCCACCGACACCCCGCGCATCCTCGAAGGCTCCCCCGACGACCGCACCTTCCTCGCCTGCTACGAACGCGCCGGCCGCACCACCGCCGTGCTCGCCCTCAACCGCCCCCGCCCCTTCATGCGACTCCGCCGCGAACTCGCCCGCGCCATCACGCCGGCCACCACCTGACCCGCCCCAGGAAGGCGCCGCCCCATGTCGCTTCTCAACAGCTCCCTGCACGAGCTCGACCCCGACGTGGCCGCCGCCAGCAGTCCACCCTCGAAATGATCGCCTCGGAGAACTTCGCTCCGGTCGCCGTCATGGAGGCCCAGGGCTCCGTCCTGACCAACAAGTACG